>JAMOZS010000001.1:141217-154853 GCA_023667765.1 Roseburia sp.
AATGAGGGTTCATAAAGAAAAATAGGGAAAGTGCCAACGATTACTTGACACAAACAAATTACTTTTTATGGTTGAGAAAAAAGATAGAAAGTGTTAAAGTGATTATGTGGCGGAAATGATGGATATGCCCTCTGAGCATATAACTATGGTAGATGAGAAAGGTATAGTATGGACATTATAGAATACCAACATGACAAGCTTATAGCAAAAAAGAATGACAAGGTGAAATCCTGGTATTTGATACAACAGGGGACCGTGGTACAAAAAACGGAATTTTCGGAGATTCGTTTAGGGAAGAATGCGATTATCGGCTTTCCGGAAAAACAAATTTATTTATGCGATTATATTGCGGGGGAGGATACGGTTTTGGCGGCCTTTACCTGCGAGAATGCGGATGATATTAAGCGAATACTTGCCGGACAGGAGAAAATCCGTAATATTTTCCTGCGGGCTGCAGTCGAACAGCGTCATCAGCTCCTGTGCCTGTATTCAAATCTTTATGCAAAGGCGCGTCAGTTTCATACCTTTGTAGAAATGCTGTATAACGATTACAAAACATTTTGCAGTAAGTATAAAATTGCGGAGCAGAGTTTTCCCAAGATGGAAGTGTTTAAGCCGTTGGAAATGCAGCACAGGGCTGAAGTATGGGAAGTCAATCACAGTTTCAGCCTGGTAAGACAATATATGCAGGAATATTTACAGCTTATGGAGAAGGATGACAGTCTCACAGTGGGCGCTATTATGGAAGCGGCGGCGCAGATGAGGAGATTTACGCTGGGCATTGAGGAGATTGAAGCTTACTTATCTTATAATAAAGAGATTTTGATTGGCGAAGCCGAAAACGGTCTCTTCAGTCTGTTTTTTAATCTGGCCATAGAGATGCATGCCAAGAAGTATTCGATAGAGCCGGTTGCGGAGAAAATTAACCTGATTGCGGAAACTGCCGAGAAGCTGCAGATTTATAACAGCAGATTCATCAGCCGTCGGTTAAATGAGTTTCACAATTATGATTATGTGGGTGAAGCATCCGACGGCATGGAAGAGGAAGGCCCGGTTAAACGCATCAGGAAGGAAATCGATATTACAAAGGTGAATTGTCTTTCTCATATATTGGAATATGCGGGCTATCAGGATGAGGAGGCGGATGCTATCAGCAAAATGATTGAGCAGTATCATAAGCTCCCGGATATGCTGTCCACGGATAACGAAGCTTATACGTTGAGAAAGAAGATAACATCAACTTATTATGATATTTATTACAAGGTTTTTGTGCGGGCAGTGAAGGATGAAAGCACTCTCACGCCGATTCTGGAAATGTTCTTAAATTTTGGCTTTATGGATATGTCTCTTATTAGTGAGGAGCAGGTGAAGGCGTTGTATGATTTATGTGCGCATCTGGATATCTGTCACTCCCGCCATGTATATACGATATATGAATGGCTGAAATGCATTTACAAGGGGAAAAAGGAAACCTCTAAAAACGAATTTGATAAAAATTATCCCGCGTATCTGACGGAATTGTTTAAGAACGGAAAGATTACACAGGAACAGTTAAGAGATAATCTCCAGAATGGTGAGATGAGAGTTGAATTTGAAATTAAGAATATGTTTACGCCGGTGAATAAGCTGACTTACGGTAAGGTAACCACATTCTGTCCTGTCCTTTGCGGCAATGATTTGATTAATTCCATCGAAAAGATGCTGGTTACGGCCGAGAAGATTGAGGATGCGTTAAATGAGGTCAGAAAGATTGATTACTCGGTATTTTATCGGGAGGTTCCCTTTTCCGACCCGCTCAAGGGAATTGCCAACGAGAGGGTTATGAAGGAAATTCTGCCTGATATTATTCTGATGCCTAATGCGGGAACGAAGGCGATGATGTGGCAGGAGACTGCTGAAATCAGAAGTGATACGCCGGGGCGTTTCATGTTCCCGATTTTTACGTCAGTGGATTTGTCTGATTTGATGCTTGAAGTAATCGGACGTTATCGCTGGGAAATGTGTCGTAAAATAGAAGGCGTCCACTGGAATGATTTGCGTGAGAAGTCCATGACGGCGGAATACTGCTCTTATCTACAGTTTTATAAGAAAAACAACGAGCTGTCAGTCGACGCAAAGGAAAAGATTAAGAGCGCATTATCCCGTGCGAAGAATAATTATCGGGAAGTGTTTGTCAGAGATTATATCAGCTGGATAAAATTCGAAGCAAAGGGAAGCTATCGTCTGAATAAGCTGTCAAGGGATATTCTGGCTCGCTATTGCCCGTTCATTAAGTCGATTCGTAATGAATTAAAGGTGAATCCCTTTTATCAGACGTCCATCACAAGATTTGAGACAGAGGCGGCCAGGAAATATCAGCGGTACGCAGGAGTCTATAATAAGTATGAAAAAGCGGGCGGCGAGAATGGGGAGGGCCTGAAAGAAACACTTCTTTTTTACGAGATGTAAAAATACGATAAGAGCGTTACGGCTATAAATTTCTTTTGCAATTTAGCCGATAACATGTTAAGATAGGGTTAGGATAGTATGTGATTGCCGGAAGCGTTCCATGATGGGATAGGGGCAGTCGCACAGCCTTGACAAGGATGTCGATGAAAAGAAAAAATATTTTACAAGGAGGTAGAGAGAATGTCAATCAATATTAATGTAAGACAGGATTTATCCAGTTTGTTTTCAAGCTTTAACAAGAGCACCGGCTCAGGCGGCTTGAGCAGCCTGCTCAGCGATTATGCCAGCATTAAAAACGGCAGCTATGGGAAGCTGATGAAGGCTTATTACAAACAGGACGCCAGCGACAGCGTAAAAGCGGTAGCGCAGAAGTCCAACAGCAAAAAGGCTGTGACCGCTGAGGAGAGCAAGGCTCTGACTAAGATGCAGAGCACGACGGATTCTTTAAAGGAGTCTGCCGACAAACTGCTTGTTACGGGAAGTAAGTCCTTGTTTGCTCAGAAGGATATTGTGAGCAAGGATGAGAATGGTCTGGAGACTACTGAGAAGGGCTATGATACCGAGGCGATTTATAAAGCCGTAAACAGCTTTGTTACCAATTATAATGCAGTTGTTAATGCGTCCAAGGATGTGGCGGACACCACGATAAATAACAGAGTCAATAATCTGACAAACAATACCTGGGCTAATGAGAAGTCCCTGGAGAAAATCGGTATTACCGTCAACAGCGATAATACTTTGTCTATCAATAAGGATACTTTCATGAACGCAGATATGAACAGGGTAAAGACGCTGTTTCAGGGGAGCGGCTCTTATGGCTACCAGACTTCTGCACAGGCGTCGCTGATTAATTATGCGGCAGACAGTGCGGCGTCCAGAGCCAGCACTTATTCTGCAAGCGGCAGCTACAATAAGTATAATACAGGAAATCTGTATAACGGTTATTTCTAAGGAAGCGCTGATGAAAGTGTTTCTCAGCTAACAGTTAATATTTAAAAAAATTGAGAAAACTCTATTGACATTTTCTGCGAAACAGGTTACAATAATTTTTGTTCGCAGGAATGGCGGAATTGGCAGACGCGCACGGTTCAGGTCCGTGTGGTAGCAATACCATGAGAGTTCAAGTCTCTTTTCCTGCATCTAAAGAGTGTAAGGCAGTTGCTTTACACTCTTTTTTGCTAATTGTATCATGAGTATTGGAAAGGAGGAGTGCATGGCAGTCAATGATAAAAAATCTGGTAAAAAATCCACACAGGAAAAGGCGGCTCCCAGAGACTGGTATCAATTGGATTTGTCGGCTATTGTCTATCCCACTTTGCAGAGAAGGGATTTTTCTTCCGTGTATCGATTGTCCGTCCTTTTAAAGGAGGAAATACAGCCGGATATTCTGCAGGAGGCCTTAGACAGGACGCTGCCCCGTTTCCCTACCTATAAGGCGGCGATTCGCAAGGGTCTGTTCTGGCGGTATCTGGAGCCTAATGACAGGCCGGGGCCTTTTGTACAGGAGGATGTGAAGAATCCCTGTCAGCCTATGTATTTCAAGGCGAACAACAGGTATCTGGTAAGGGTATATTATTATCGCAATCGAATTGCCTTAGAGGCGCATCACAGTCTGGGGGACGGAACCGGCGGAATGTGTGTTCTTCAGACGCTGACGGCGGAGTATCTGCGGCTTTTGGGGCATGAGGAAATCGAGAATGGGGGATTCGTGCTGGATATCCATGAGACGCCGGAGGAAGGAGAGCTGGAGGACGCCTATATGAGATATGCCAACGCCAAGGTATGTCCCCCGAGACCCGGGGAGAAGGCGTACAGGGTGCGAGGCACCAAGGAGCCCTTTTATACCTTGAATATAATTGACGGGATTATGTCTGCGAGTCAGGTGGCGGCGGTGGCAAAAGGCTATCACGCCACGATTACGGAATATTTAAACGCCGTATTACTGCACGCTCTTCTGATTAAGCAGAAAAAAGAGCAGCATATGTCGCTGCAGCCGGTTAAAATAGCAATGCCTGTAAATTTAAGGCGTTTCTTTCCTTCTAAAACATTGCGTAACTTTATCACAATGATTTATCCGGGTATTGACCCCAGACTGGGGGATTATAGTTTTGAGGAGATTGTGCTTCATGTGCATAATTACATGCGTTATTATATAAACGAGAAGTTTCTGAGAGGAGATATTACCACGAATGCGAGAACGCAGAGTCATCCCCTGATACGTGTGGTACCGCTGTTTATAAAGGATTTTGTGGTGAGGCAGTTTTATGCCAGGGTTCAGGACAGAAATTCTTCGGCAGGACTTACCAATATGGGGGCCCTGAAGGTGCCGGAGAGCATGAAGCCATATATCGAGCGTTTTGATATCTATATGGGACAGCCCTTTTCCAGCAGAACAAATTGTGCGATAATCAGCTTTGAGGACACGTTGACTGTGAATTTTGCCAGCAGTATCGTGGAGGCGGATGTGGAGCGCTATTTTTTCACCAGGCTGGTAGAGGACGGTATTCATGTGAAAATTGAGAGTAATCGGGAATGGTAATGTGCAGCAAGACGCAGAAGGAAAGATGAAATGGTCAATGAAGCAGATAGAGGAAGGAGGATTCGAATATGTCATACTGTGTGAATTGTGGAGTAGAGTTGTCCGGCGGCGCCAGTGAATGTCCTTTGTGCAATACACCTGTTATGAATCCAAAGGAGCTGGAAAAGATAAAAAGGGAGATGCCCTTTCCTGCGAGTAAGGGGCAGGTGGAGACGGTGAAGCGTAAGGATATCGGAATTTTGCTTTCTGTGGTTATCTTTACGATTGCCGTGACCTGCGGCCTCTTAAATGCTTTGATTTTCCAGACGTCCCTGTGGTCTCTGGCAGTGATTGGGGCCTGTATGCTGGTCTGGGTGCTGCTGCTTCCGCTGGTGATTTATACCGGGACTTCGGTTTATACAGCGATTCTGATGGATGGTCTGGCAACCGCTCTGTATCTGTATTTAATAGCCCGCATGGTAGATTCTTTTAACTGGTTCTGGAAGCTGGGCGTTCCCATTGTCCTGTTGCTGACGGCGCTGGCGGAGTTATTTGCCCTGTGCGTATGCAAGCTGCCCAAGTCATTTTTGACGGTGGCGCTGTATTGCTTTACGGCATTGGGGTTGTTCTGTGTGGGATTGGATTTGCTGATTGATAATTATCTGGGAAAGCAGTTACTGGTAAATTGGTCATCGGTGGTAGCTACCGTATGCGTTATATTTGACATCGCAATTATTACGCTGCTGTGTCAGCATCGGTTGAGAAACGCTGTCAGAAAAAGGCTGCATTTTTAGCGGTATATTTTTGATACAGGAATATTTGCGGTGCGGGAGCACGCACGGAAATGAGGAGGATTATGGCAAGGAAAAACAGCGAGAGAAACCAACGGCTGATGCAGTTAATCAGGCGCGCTCACGGTTTGATAGAAAATACGGATATCGAAAAGCACAGACAGTCTCAGGATCAGCTCGGGGCGCTGTTGGGATATACGAAGGAATTGAACTATAGAGAGGAGGATATTGAGGGAATTTATGGAGAGTGGGTCAGCCTGAATCGGGCGCATATGAAAAAACAGATTATTTTGCACTGTCATGGAGGGGGATATTCCACGGGCAGCAGTCTTTATGCCAGAACGCTGACGACAAAGCTGGCCATGTCCACGGGACTGGAGGTGTTGTGTTTTGATTACAGGCTGGCGCCGGAGAATCCTTATCCGGCGGCGCTGGAGGATGCTTTAAAGATATGGGATTATCTGATGCTTTTGGGATATGGGGCAAGGGATGTGATTCTGACAGGGGATTCGGCCGGAGGTAATCTGGCGCTGGCTCTGACGCTTAGGCTCAAGGCGGCGGGCAGGCTGCTTCCCAGAGGCATGGTGCTGATGTCGCCCTGGACGGATTTGACCTCCTCGGGGGAATCCTTTACCCGGAAGGCGGAGGTGGATCCCGTGCTGAATGAAGCTTATATTCAGCGGATGATTGTGGCTTACGGCGAGGGAAAGACATTAAGCGACCCTTATATTTCGCCATTGTTTGGAGATTTTACAGGTTTTCCGCCCACTTATATTCAGGCAGGGGAAAATGAAATACTGTTGAGTGATTCTCAGAGACTGTATACGGCCATGCAGGATGCTGGCGTGTATGTGAAGCTGGAGGTATTTCCGGGGATGTGGCATGTATTTCAGATGTCGCCTTTTAAGACAGCTTATGAAGCGATGGACAAAAATGCGGACTTTATTTTGTCCGAGCTGCTGCATGCTTAAAAAAATGGCGGGAAAAAAAGGATTTTGCAGGGGAGATGCAGAATATTCTTATTAGGGTGTTTTTTGACCGGAGTTGGATAGATGCAGAGACGAATGATTCGTCAGAAGGAGCGTAAATGACAATCAGAGAAAATCTGGAGCAATGGGAGAAGGATTATTTAAGTCCCTATGCCGCATTGAGCATGAATTCCAGAGGCAGGTTAAAGCAGGAGGAGCAATGTGATATCCGTCCTGTCTTTCAGAGGGATCGGGACAGAATTATCCATTGTAAGGCTTTCAGGAGATTAAAGGATAAGACGCAGGTGTTTTTGACGCCGGAGGGGGATCATTACCGCACCCGCCTGACGCATACCCTGGAGGTATCCCAGAACGCCAGGACGATAGCAAAAGCATTAAAGCTGAATGAGGAGTTGGTGGAGGCTATCGCACTGGGACATGATTTGGGACATACCCCTTTTGGACATGCCGGCGAGCGGGCGTTGAACCGTGTCTGCCCTTTGGGCTTTGAACACAGCCAGCAGAGTGTGAGGACGGTAGACCGTCTGGAGAAGGATGGTCAGGGCCTGAATCTGACCTATGAGGTGAGGGACGGTATTCTGAACCACCAGACCAGCGGAAAGCCGCATACATTAGAGGGAAAGATAGTGCGCCTGTCCGATAAAATCGCATACATACATCATGATATGGATGATGCGGTAAGAGCCGGTATCCTTACGGAGGCGGATGTTCCGCAGGATATCAGGGCGGTGATAGGCTGCAGCGCAGGAGAGCGTCTGGATTGCTTTATTCACGATATTGTTACGAACAGTATGGGGAAGAACGATATTATTATGTCTGACAGAGTGGCGGAGGCTATGAAAAGGATTCGCCAGTTTATGTTTGAGAGGGTGTATCAGAATCCCCAGGCAAAAAGCGAGGAGAAGAAGGCGGAGGTATTGATGGAGACATTATACCATCATTATCTGAAGCATTTGGATGATTTGCCGGAGGAGTTTCTGAATCTTCTGGCGGAGGGAGAACCGAAGGAGCAGGTGGTATGCGATTATGTGGGAGCCATGAGCGACCGTTTTGCCATTGCGGTTTATGAGGAAATCTATATCCCTAAATCCTGGCAGATATAAGGAAACGCTGATGAAGGCGTTTTCCGCCCCAACTCTTTTGAGGGAGGTAATACGTGTATTATCCGGAAGAACTGATAGAAGAAATCAGATTAAAAAATGACATAACGGGTGTTATATCCGGCTATGTAAAGCTTCAGAAAAAAGGCGGAAACTACTGGGGGTGCTGCCCTTTTCATAATGAAAAGACGCCTTCCTTCTCTGTTTCGGAGGACAGACAGATGTATCATTGCTTTGGCTGCGGCGTCAGCGGCAATGTGTATACTTTTCTGATGAAGTATGAGAATTATACCTTTCCGGAAGCTATCAGGGCTCTGGCCGAGCGGGCAGGGGTGAATCTGCCTCAGGAGGAGTATTCTGAGGAGCAGAGGCAGAAGGCGGACCGCAGAGCGAGGTTATTAGAGGTGAACAGGGAGGCGGCCAGGTATTTTTATTATCAGCTGCGCTCTCCTCAGGGGGAGCCGGGACATGCCTATCTTGCGAAGCGTGAACTGACGGAGGAAACCATGAAGAAGTTCGGCCTGGGCTATGCGGGGAAGAACGGAGCGTATCTGGTACAGTATCTGCGGCAGAAGGGTTATGAGGACGGCTTGATAAAAGAGGCCGGACTGGCGAACTTTTCAGAGAAAAGCGGATTGCTCAGCCAGTTCTGGAACAGGGTTATGTTCCCTATACAGGATATCAATCATCGGGTAATCGGCTTCGGCGGCCGTGTGATGGGGGACGGAGAGCCTAAATATCTGAATTCTCCGGAGACCCCTGTATTTGATAAAAGACGGAATCTGTATGGGTTGAATTTTGCCCGTACGGCCAGGAGCGGCAATATCATCCTATGTGAGGGTTATATGGATGTGATTGCCATGCATCAGGCGGGCTTTACCCAGGCGGTGGCTTCTCTGGGCACGGCTTTTACGCCGGAGCAGGCGCATTTGCTCCATCGGTATACAGATAGTGTGTTTTTGGCTTATGACAGTGACGGCGCGGGAGTGAAGGCGGCGCTGCGGGCTATCGGTATTCTGCGGGATGAGGGACTTACCGGTAAGGTGATTAATATGCGGCCGTATAAGGACCCGGATGAATTTATGAAGAATCTGGGAAAGGAAGCCTTCGAGGAGCGGATTGCACAGGCGGAGAACAGCTTTTTCCTTGAAATCAGGCTGCTGGAGGGACAGTTTCAGCTGCAGGACCCTGAGGAAAAGACGAAATTTCACAGAGAGATTGCGAAGAAGCTCTGTACCTTTGAGGAGGCAGTGGAGAGGGAGAATTATCTGCAGGCGGCAGCCGAAAAATATTTTATCGGAGTGGAGAATCTGCGTAAGCTGGTGGTGGGTTATGCCTCTCAGACCGGGATTGTCAGGCCGGTGGAAAGGCCAAAATCCGGCGTGCATACAAAGGCAGACCCCCGGGAGAATGTAAAGAAGTCTCAAAGGCTTTTGATTACCTGGATTACGGACAGGCCGGAGCTTTACGAAAAGATAAAGAGCTATCTATCCGTGGAGGATTTTACGGAGGAGCTGTATCGGAAAGTGGCGGGAAGGATGTTTGAGGATTTGGAGGCGGGGCGTTATAATCCCGCAGCGATTATCAGCGCTTTCCCTGATGAGGAGAGTCAGCGGGAGGCGGCGGCGCTGTTTCACACAGGTCTGCCCCAGCTGGATACAGAAAAGGAAAGGGAAAAGGCGTTCCATGATATTCTTATGGCGGTGAAAAAAAACAGTTATGAATATCATATGTCCCAGCTGGGGGCGGACGTAAATGCTCTGAATAAGGCAATAGAGGGAAAGAAAGCCCTGGAACAGCTGGCAAAAACGCATATTTCTCTGGAATAGTGTAAAAAATAATTTAAGATTACAAAGGTAGAATGATTTCTGGGAAGGATGGAACCACGAAAATGGACGAAAACACGCAGGTAAAGTTTGATGAGAAGGTAAAAGAGCTTCTTTCTATGGCAAAAAAGAAAAAGAATGTGCTGGAATATCAGGAAATCAGCGATTTCTTTGCGGATATGTCTCTGGAGGAGGAGCAGTTTGAGAAGATTCTGGAGGTTCTGGAGCAGAATAATGTGGATGTACTGCGCATTACCGAGGAGGATGATGTGGATGATGCGGAGATTCTCCTGAGCGAGGAGGAGGACGTGGATGTAGAGAACATCGACCTCTCCGTTCCTGACGGCATCAGTATTGAGGATCCCGTGCGCATGTATTTGAAGGAAATCGGCAAGGTTCCTCTGCTCTCTGCGGAGGAGGAGATTGAGCTGGCCAAGCGTATGGAGCTGGGAGACCAGGAGGCGAAGAAGCGTCTGGCGGAGGCGAACTTACGTCTGGTAGTCAGCATTGCAAAGAGATATGTGGGACGAGGGATGTTGTTTCTGGATTTGATTCAGGAAGGAAACCTGGGTCTTATTAAGGCTGTGGAAAAGTTTGATTACCGTAAGGGCTATAAGTTCTCTACCTATGCTACCTGGTGGATACGCCAGGCCATCACCAGAGCCATTGCCGACCAGGCCAGAACCATCCGGATTCCGGTACACATGGTGGAGACGATTAATAAGCTGATTCGCGTCAGTCGTCAGCTTCTGCAGGAGCTGGGCCGGGAGCCTTCTCCGGAGGAAATTGCCGAGGAGATGAATATGCCGGCGGACAGAGTGCGTGAAATCTTAAAAATCAGTCAGGAGCCGGTGTCCATGGAAACGCCTATCGGCGAGGAGGAGGACAGCCATCTGGGTGATTTTATTGAGGATGATAATGTGCCTGCGCCTTCGGATGCAGCGGCGTTCACGCTTTTAAAGGAGCAGCTGGTAGAGGTGTTAGGTACGCTTACCGAGAGAGAGCAGAAGGTGCTTCGTCTGCGCTTCGGCCTGGACGACGGGCGGGCCCGTACACTGGAGGAGGTAGGCAAGGAATTCAATGTAACCCGTGAGCGTATCAGACAGATTGAGGCTAAGGCGCTGCGCAAGCTCCGTCATCCCAGCCGAAGCCGTAAACTGAAGGATTATCTGGATTAAGGCGCTTCGGGAAGAGGAAATGGGATGGAAGGGCAAAGCGGCATAAAAACGGTAAGGCTGTCCCGGCGTCTTAAGCAGCTGGCGGCAATGGTGAGTCGGGGAAATTCTGTGGCGGACGTGGGATGCGACCATGGATTATTGTCTGTTTATCTGGTGCAGCAGGGCATTAGTTCCCGGGTGATTGCCATGGATGTGAGAAAGGGCCCTCTCTCGGGAGCAAGGGAGCATGTAAGGGCATATGGGCTGGAGGAATACATAGAGCTTCGGCTTTCGGACGGTCTCGGGGCTTTTACGTCCGGCGAGGCGGACACGTTAATCTGCGCCGGAATGGGAGGGCGTCTGATGCAGCGTATCCTGTCGGCAGAACCCCTTAAGACAAGGAGTTTTCGGGAGCTTATTCTGCAGCCTCAGTCGGAGCTTGCCGAATTTCGCAGATTCTTGAGAACCGAAGGTTATGTTATAATTCAGGAGAATATATTGTATGAGGAAGGACAGTATTATTTTCCCATCAAGGCCGTATATACCCCGGAGGCGCAGCAAAGGCCGGCGTCCTTGGAGGGCTTCTGCAGGCAGGAGCTTCTTGACGCCTATGGAGAACTGCTGATTCGACAAAGAGAGCCTGTGTTGGTCCGTTATTTGGAGCATAGAAAGAGACAGCTTCTTAAGCTGTCGGAAAGGCTTGAGGGTTCAGACGCAGAGCGGGCGTCAGACAGGCTGTCCGAGATAAGCCGGGAGCTCTCGGGGATAGAGGATGTATTGACATGGATGGAAACATAAGAGCGGATAGAGGAGGAATGGGAGACAGAATGTATACAGTAACGATTCAGGGAGAACAAAGGCAGTATCCCCAGGGAACCACCTTTGAGCAGGTGGCGGGGGCCTACCAGGAGCAGTATCAGAATATGATTGCTGCGGTAGCCGTGGACGGCAAAATAAAGGAATTGTTTAAAAGAATCAAGAAGGACTGTACGGTTACCTTCTTTACTTTGCAGGATGATGTGGGCTATAAGACTTATGTGCGCACGGCCACCATGCTGTTTATCAAGGGAGTGTTCGATATATTCGGCCCTCAGGCGGCGTTAAAGTGCAGGGCGGAATATGCCGTGGGACACGGACTCTATATCAGTTCCAAGGGAACCCCGGTGGAGGCTTCTTCGGAGAATGCCGAAAGGATTAAGCAGAGGATGCAGGAGCTGGTTAAGGAGAAGGCTATTATCAGAAAGAAATCCTATTCCATGGAGGACGCCATGGCGCTATTCAGGGAGCAGGGGATGGAGGATAAGGAAAAGCTGTTCCGCTACCGTAGAAGCTCCGCGGTCAATATTTACGAGATGGACGGTTATTTTGATTATTATTATGGGTATATGCTGCCCAATGCGGGCTATGTGAGATGGTTTGATGTGTCTGCCTATGACGAGGGCTTTATGCTTCTGCTGCCGACGAAGAAGCATCCCATGTCGGTAGAGCCCTTTGCGGAGAGGAAAAAGCTGTTTGATACGCTGAAGCAGTCCGACGAATGGGGCAGGAAAATCGGTATCGAAACAGTGGGAGACTTAAACGAACAGATATGCAGCGGCTCCTTAAGCGAGCTTATTTTGGTGCAGGAGGCCCAGCAGGAGCGGAAGATAGGGGAGATAGCCCGGGAAATCGTGGAAAGGGGAAATGTAAAGTTCGTAATGATTGCAGGCCCTTCCTCCTCAGGAAAGACTTCTTTTTCCCACAGATTGTCCATACAGCTTCGCACCATGGGAAAATCACCGCACCCTATCGCTTTAGACGATTATTTTGTGGACAGGGAAAAGACGCCCCTGGATGAGGACGGGAATTATAATTTTGAATGCCTGGAGGCGATTGACATTCAGAAATTCAATACGGATATGATGAGGCTGTTAAACGGAGAGCGCATTGAACTTCCTACCTTTAATTTTAAGATTGGAAAGAGGGAGTATCAGGGTAATTATAAGCAGCTGGGGCCGGATGATATTCTGGTAATCGAAGGGATTCATGGATTGAACAGTAAGACCTCTTATGCGCTTCCGGAGGAGAGTAAGTATAAGATTTATATCAGTGCGCTTACCACCATCAATATTGACGAGCATAACCGTATTCCCACAACGGATGGAAGGCTGCTACGAAGGCTGGTGCGGGACGCCAGAACGAGAGGCTCCGACGCCAGAAGGACGATTGGAATGTGGCCCTCTGTGCGCCGGGGAGAGGAAGAGAATATTTTTCCTTTTCAGGAGGAGGCGGACGCCATGTTCAACTCCGCTCTGATTTATGAGCTGGCTGTGCTGAAGCAGTATGCCGAGCCGCTTCTTTTCCAGATATCCAAGGGAGAGCCTGAATATTATGAGGCAAAAAGACTGTTGAAGTTCCTGGATTATTTCCTGAATGTAACCAGCGAGAGCCTCCCCAATAATTCCATTTGCCGGGAGTTTGTGGGAGGAAGCTGCTTCAGGGTGTAACGGCTCTTTGACGTGGTAACAGTTTTCGGGCAGCTCTTGAAAAAAAAAGAGAAGCATACTATAATACTTACAGTGTAAGTAGGACAAATGGTCGCGGCCATACAGCGATGTATGGGTGAGGAAAGTCCGGGCTTCGCAGGGCAGGATGCCGGATAACGTCCGGTGGAGGCGACTCCAAGGCCAGTGCAACAGAAATATACCGCCGCCTCTTCATTGAGGGAAAGAACCGGCTGTGCCGGCTCTTTCGGTTGCGTGTCTCATACAGCCTGGTAAGGGTGGAAAGGCAGCTTAAGAGACTACCGTCCGTCTGGTAACAGGCGG
>JAMOZS010000020.1 GCA_023667765.1 Roseburia sp.
ATTTTCTTATTGCCTGCTTTTTAGCGGCAACTTTGATATAATATCACGAGTTAAAAATCTTGTCAATAACTTTTTTGGTTTTTTAATCACATTTTTAACTCTTTCTAAAAGCTCCATCCTGGAAATCTATGGATTTCCTGATGGAACTTCATTATAGCACTTGCCTTTTTTATTTGTCAATGATATTTTTGTAATTTTTGGTACAACTGGTAACAGTTGTTACGATTCATCCAAACAGGCTTGATTCTGTTGCGTCGCAAAGCGGCAAATTCCCCTGCAAATCCGTGTACACCGCCAGAGGCTGTAAAGAGTAAAGAAGGGCCGCTTTCATCAGCGTTTCCCTAGAAAGAAATTTGTATAAACGATATTCTTTCACTAAGGGTTTCAATAAAGTGAGCCAGATAATTATGTTCATAAAACCATACTAAAATACGGCTTTCTCTGGTATATTCCATTATCATTTCCCCTATCATCCCCATGTCCATGAGCATCGAAAAAGTATAAATTGTCCAAAGTATTGAAACAGTTTCCAAAATTCCAACCACAATACCCAGCAACTTATCTAACCAATGTACTACCGGTAGTTTTGTAATGACCTTCGCCGAGAAAAAAAACACACCCAGCAAGTGATGCACAATGCTGATAACAGCCAACAGAAAAAAGGCAATCACAACATTCACCATCTCTCCCTTGGTATAACTGGTGATACCTGCCGCCAAAAGCGCCACTACCGCAGAAACCACAATCAGTGATACCAGAGAGATAATTTCCCTGACCATTCCCTTTTTATGCCCGTCTATTATCTTTATGAGCAGAAGTCCCAAAAACAAAATCAATAAAAAGTTCATTTGTATCCCTCCCCGCCCGTTTGTACGGGCATCCGTTCCATTTCTTATTTTAATTGTATGGTATCAATGGAATTATCTGTCACCAGCACATACCTGTAGCGGCCGCTGGCTGCCGGAAGCATCAGATTTACCGGCTTGTCAAAATGTCCCTGATACTTGCACACGCCGTCCATCGTCATAATCAGGCACTCCGTCTCATTATATATCACAAAATTATCCTGAGTAAAAAAGATATTTCTATAATCTATGTCAAAATAACAATCTGTCACCGGATTCCCTGTAGTATTATAAACCACCAGCTTGTAATAGGCATCTGCATTATCGGAGGGAAACACTAATCCGATATATTTCTCATTATAATATACCGCCTGTATCTCCTGCTCCAGAAAACGCAAAGTTTCCAGGTCAGGCTTCTGAGCGCCCTTATATATCATAAACTGGCCGTCTCCTACTGCAAAAGCCGTGTCATTATTCATGAAACAAATCTCCGGCACCAGCAAATTCTCATAGGCAAAGGTGCTTACCAGATAATCACTCTGATTGGCGCCCACGGCTCCAAAATTATAAAAAGCCACATTTGTCTTTAGCGCGCCTGCTTCAATATACAGATAACTGACTGCCAGCAATTCTCCATTGGGAGACAGACTGATTGCACAGGGATATCCTCCCTCGCTCATATGCGCCTGTCCGTCATAAAGACTTTTACCTGTGGCGCTGTATGTATTAATCCAGGTGATATCGGTGTCCTCCAGAATCGCAGTAACAGTGCCTGCCGCCGAGACCGTTATGTCCTTAATCGGCAGGTTTGTCGTAATTTCGCCCAACTGCTTCTCGGCGCTTTGCACATAAATATTCCGTCCGTTATAATCTCCGATAGCCACCACATCCTGACAGGCAGATAAAAGGATGTCCGAAATCTCGTATGTCTGATTCCATGTCACCGTTCCTTTCATATTTGTACAATGCGCGCCATCCTTACTATAAGTCAGGATGGCATTCTGCAGGCGCATATCTACAGCATCGGCCGCCTTCTCCCGACTGACTGTGCCCACAATATCATAATCGGTATATAAATGGCGCCTGTATTGCGTCCTGATTAGCAAAAAAAACGCAAAGATAACCGCCGCCACCAGCAGCATTCTGTAAACGGTAGTCAGCTTATGCCTTCTGATTTTATCTTTATAATTCGTCTGATTACGCTCTCTTTGCTCTTTTTCCTTCAGGTAATTTTTGATTTCAGCCATGTCTATTGTCCTTAACCAGTCAAAAATTTATCACAAACAAAGTATAACACACTCCCCGTTCTTATGGTAATAAAATTTTCTGCCCCACCTTAATATCATCAGGATTGGAAATATCGTTCATTCTGCAAATCTCCTGCACCCGACCGTCGCTGCCATAATTCCTGATACTGATGGCAATCAGTGTATCACCCTTTTTAATCGTATAGCTGACAGGCTCCGGCGTCTGTTCTATCACCGGCACAGGCTCTGTCTGTGGCTGAAGCTTCTCCTCAGACTCTGTCTGTGTTTCAAAGATATCTCCGTTTTCCGACTCCCCGGCCGACTGTTTCGTAGTTTCCTGCCCGTTATCCGGCCCGACAGCAGGTTCGGTTTCCTGTCCGTTATCCGGCCGGGTCTCCCCTGTCGGCTCCTGACCGTCTCCCGCCGCTTCCTGCGGCTCCGCGGACAGATTCTCCTTTTGCAATGCCTGCGTCAGCTTGTCCTCCGCTATCAGCGTATCCGCCTGCACATTATTTCCCATTACCTCCACCGTGTCAGGGAGTTTTTGTTCATTCAGCCCCGCCATCGCCTCCTTGACCATACCTGCCAGACCATTCAGACCTTCCCCGCTTCCCATCAATGCAAAGCCCATAATGCACAGTCCGCCAAAGACCGCTACCGCCGTCAGCTGGAGCCCGCGAAAACGCTGCTTGTCGGCCTGTGGGATTTCCTTGAAGCTCTGAAATTGATGCAGGACCGCCTCTCGTCTGCCCTGTCTACTCTCCGTCTCGGTCTCCGAGGCTCTCTTACGCTCCTCCTGCCTGCGTTTGACCTCCTCGTATTTTTCCTGATTGACCACCTCGGGAGCCGCTTCCTCATTACGCGCCTCCAGCATATACGCCAGCATCCCGTCATTCTTTTCATAGAACTGCGCATAGCCCTCTATATATCTGCAGATGTCCTGTTCACAGATATGGAAGCCCTCTACCATCTCTCCCTTCAGCAGACAATATCCCAAAAATATGTATTCCCCAAAGTACTTTTTTCGCAGTCGCTCGATTTCCTGCCTCTGCGCCTGGGACAAATGTCTGGACTCCTTTTGCAGCGTTTCCAGCTTTCCTGCGCCGTACAGAAACACATAGGACTTGTCCCCCTCCTCTTTTCTTGTACCATAAAGGGCAACCGCCATCTCCTTATTCCGGGCAAGATGATTCATCTGCTTAATATAAGAGATGACATAATCCTCCACATAAATCTTACATTTCCGGTCCCACTCTCCGACTTGTGTAATATTTTTTGGTAATTCCATATAAAAACACCTCCCATGCCGTTTCTATCAATATAGCATTGGCATGAGAGGATTTTTAGCATTCTTTGTCGAGCCTGTCCAAAAAGTATTCGACAATCTTTTTTACCGCTTTGCAGCGCAAATCCGGTGCGGGAAACATTTTTCTCAGCGTTTCCCTTACACAAAACGATAAACGGTCAATGAATCATATTCTCTTCCCGCCTCAAAAATACAGGAAGGGAAGGAGGGCTGATGTACCGTATCCGGAAAAAACTGAGTCTCCAGGCATAAACCCTGGCGCTTTTCATAGGCCGCGCCATTTTTGCCCCTCTGAGGCTCGATACAATTGCCCGCATAGAACTGCACCCCCGGAAGAGTGGTATAAACCTGCATGGTCCGGCTGCTCTGTTCCGCCTTTACCGTGGCAATATGCTTCAGACTGCCATCATAATCATCAACAACCCAATTGTGGTCATAGCCCTGCACCAGACGCAGCTGCTCGCAATCCGCTTCTATTTCCTTTCCAATCCGCTTCATAACAGTAAAATCCAACGGCGTCCCTGCCACCGGCGCAAGCTCTCCCGTGGGGATGGCCCCCTCCACCACCGGCGTGTAACGACTTGCCTTCAGCATTAACTCGTGCCCCTCTATGTTTCCGCTGTCATGACCGTCCAGATTAAAATAAGTGTGATTCGTCAGATTCAACACCGTCTTTTTGTCGCTGCTTCCATGATAGTGCAGGGACAGACCATTCTCCTCATCCAGCGTATAGGTAACCTGAACCTCTTTATTCCCCGGGAACCCCATATTTCCGTCTGTATCCTTCCACAGGAAGGTAACACTGTTTTCGCCTGTTTGAGCATCCCATAACATTTTGTGATAACCCT
The DNA here is from genome assembly GCA_023667765.1 of Roseburia sp. Taxonomy (GTDB): domain Bacteria; phylum Bacillota; class Clostridia; order Lachnospirales; family Lachnospiraceae; genus Acetatifactor. Next base: position 4,247 of record JAMOZS010000020.1, read on the forward strand.
TTGCAAAATCACTGTGAAGGTTATTCGGCCCATCGTTTACTGCAAGACTGTACTTCGTTCCTTCAATCTCAAACTCCGCACCACCGATACGGTTGGCATTCGGCCCGATAACTGCGCCGAAAAAGCTGGGATTGCCATAATACTCCTCCGCCCTGTCAAAGCCAAGCACTACATCCTCCGCTCTGCCATCCTGGTCGGGCACCAACAGCCTTACAAGCACAGCGCCCAGATTCGTCACAGACGCCTCCATACCCCTGCTGTTTTTCAAAGTATACAGCATGATATCCTTCCCCTCAGGGCTCTTTCCAAATACACTCGTTTCTACTGCCATATCCTGTTCCTTTCCGTTTTATAACTTTATACATTTTATCAATTCATACATTTTACCTGTATATTACCGTTTCCTCACAGCTCCACTCTGCCCTCTAAAGCCCGCAGCAGCGTCACCTCATCAATATATTCCAAATCTCCGCCCACGGGCACGCCACTGGCAATCCTGGTAACCCTGACCCCCACCGGCTTAATGAGTTTACTGATATACATAGCCGTAGTCTCGCCCTCCAGACTGGAATTGGTGGCAATAATCACTTCCTCCACCTCTCCCTGCAGCCGCTCCAGCAGCTCCTTTAATTTAATGTCTCCCGGTCCTATCCCCAGCATGGGAGAAATAGCCCCGTGCAGCACATGGTAAACTCCCTCATATCTGCCGGTCTTTTCATAAGCCGCCAAATCCCGGGTATTTTCCACCACCATAATCTGATTGTGATTCCGCTTCTGATTGGCGCATACGGGACAGATTTCCTTGTCCGTCAGGGTATAACATTCCTTACAGTAGCGCACATTCGCCTTAGCCTCCATCATCACATGGGCCAGATGATTCACCTTATCCTGGGGCATATTAATCAGATGGAAGGCCAGTCGCTGGGCTGATTTGCTCCCTATACCCGGCAGGGCCGCCAGCTCCTCTATTAACTTGTTAATATGTCCGCTATACAAATCCATTAGAAGGGAAAGCCTCCCCCGAAGCCGCCGGTCATCTTACCCATCAGCTCCGCATTGGCTTCCTCCGCCTGGCGCAGCGCCTCATTGGCGGCGGCAACGATTAAATCCTGCAGCATTTCGATATCCTCAGGGTCTACCACTTCCTCCTTCAGAGATACGCTTATCAGCTCCTTCTTGCCGTTCACCGATACCTCTACGGCGCCACCACCGGAAGCTGCCGTAAACTCCTTTGTCTCCAGCTCCTTCTGTCCTTCCTCCATCTGACGCTGCATCCTCTGCGCCTGCTTCATCAGATTATTCATATTTCCGGGCATAGCCCCTCCGGGAAAGCCTCCACGCTTTGCCATCTCTTATTCCTCCTCTTCTTCTATTTCCATATGGATAACCTGTGAAAGGTCCACATAGTTTTCTTCAAATTCACGCTGATTCTCTACCGTCTGAAAGGCCACCTCTACCTGCTTACCGGCAAAATCCGACAGCAGCCGTTCCAGCTGCTCCTTATTTTCCTCCCGGGTAAAATAATCCGATACCGGGCCGTCCTCAACCACCACCATCAGTCGGTTATCTCCGCCCAGACTCAGCTTAACGGTTTTCAAATACATTCTCATGGGGTTCTCGGCATTGCCGATAATCCCCGGCCATTTCGCCACAATTTCCCGGATATCCTCAGGAACCGCCTTAGGCAGCTGAGGCTTCGGCCGGGAGGCCGTCTGCGCCAAATCTCCCGGGGAGCGGTCGGATGCGGTCTGCACAATGGTCACACCGTTCTCCACTTTCTCCTCCACCTGTCGGATACGGTCTAACACCGCGTCCTGACTGGTCTCCATCTCCGGCTTACACAGCTTTATCAAAGCAATCTCTATCAGAATACGCTTCTGGGAGGCATATTTTATCTGGCCGGCCAAATCCGAGAAAATACGAATATATCGAACAATCTGGTCCATGGACACCTGGGCCGCTTCCTCCTTCAGCCTGACCAGATTATCCGAGGACATATCGACCACGTCCTCCAGATTATCCGAAGCCTGCACCAGCAGCAGATTACGCATATACCAGGTAAAATCCGCCACGAACTGATGAAGCTCCCGGCCTTGCATTACGATTTCCTCTAACAGCGTAATACAGCCCAGCACATCCCTGGCATGCACATAGCGCAGCAATTCGCTGAACACCCCTGTATCTACCGCTCCCAGTACGTCCAGCACCTTGTCATAGGTAAGCTCCTTCCCCAGATGAAAGGCGATACACTGGTCCAGGAGACTTAAGGCATCGCGCATGGAGCCGTCAGCCGTCTTGGCTATATATCGAAGCGCCTTCTCTTCCACCTCTACCTTTTCCGCCTGGGTCAGGGTTTTCATCCGCTCCGCAATCGTGTCAATGGAAATACGTTTGAAATCATATCTCTGACACCGGGACAATATGGTGATGGGCAGCTTATGCACCTCCGTAGTCGCCAATATAAAGATTACATAGGAAGGCGGCTCCTCCAATGTTTTAAGCAATGCATTGAAGGCGCCTATGGAAAGCATATGTACCTCGTCAATAATATAAACCTTATATTTACCCTCCGCCGGCGAATAGGACACCTCGTCAACAATTTCCCGGATATTGTCCACGCCATTGTTGGAGGCGGCGTCTATCTCTATGACATTCATGCTGGCGCCGGCGGCAATCGCCTTACAAATGCGGCACTCCCCACAGGGGCCGTCCTCTGTGGGGTGCTCGCAATTCACTGTCTTTGCAAAAATTTTCGCTACGGATGTTTTACCGGTTCCTCTGGTTCCGGTAAAGAGATACGCATGCCCGATTCTGTTTGCCTTCAACTGATTGCGAAGCGTGGTTACAATATGCTCCTGTCCCTTCACCTCCGCAAAAGTATCCGGACGAAATTTTCGGTATAGCGCTGTATACGACATAAAGAACCTCCAAATTTAATCTCCGAAGCAGATACCCAGAAGCTTCGCCTCCTGAACCATGGAGGAATCCGGCTCAATCATCTTAAGCTTTCCTGCCACCTCCTCCAGCGGCACCTTCACAATCTCCCGGTTCTTATAACCTACCATAAAACCATACTGACCGTCCAGTATAAGCTTTCCTGCCTCCGCACCCAGTCGGCTTGCAAAAACGCGGTCATACGGGCAGGGACTTCCGCCTCTCTGAGTATGACCCGGCACGGTCACGCGAACCTCTCTGCCTGTCTTTTCCTGAATGGCTGCCGCCACCTCATAAGATACGGAAGGATATTTATAGTTCTCCATTTTCTTTTTGTAGTCCTTTTTGGACAGCTTTGCATCCTCCTTGGAAATAGCGCCCTCAGCCACCGCAATAATCGTAAAACGACTGCCGTTCTTCTCGCGCTCCTCAATTTTTTCCACCACCTTATCTATATCATAGGGTATCTCGGGAATCAGAATGATATCCGCTCCTCCGGCCATGCCTGCATTCAAAGTCAGAAAACCTACCTTATGGCCCATAACCTCCACGATAAACACTCTGCCATGAGAAGCCGCCGTGGTATGGATGCAGTCAATAGCGTCCGTAGCCACGTTTACAGCGCTCTGGAAGCCAAAGGTCATATCCGTCCCCCATAAGTCATTATCAATGGTCTTGGGAAGGGTCACCACATTCAACCCCTCCTGACGCAGCAAATTAGCGGTCTTATGCGTGCCGTTTCCCCCTAAAATCACCAGACAATCCAACTGAAGCTTATAATAGTTCTGCTTCATTGCCTCCACCTTATCCAGCCCGTTTTCATCAGGATCCTTTATGGTTTTAAAAGGGGTGCGGGAGCTTCCTAAAATAGTGCCGCCCTTCGTCAGGATACCGGAAAAATCCTGCCCGGTCAGCATGCGGAATTTCCCATAAATCAAACCCTTATAGCCGTCTAAGAAGCCATAAATCTCAACCTTCTCCTTGCTGTTGGCAAGAGTCTTTACCACGCCGCGCATAGCTGCATTTAACGCCTGACAGTCCCCGCCGCTGGTCAACATACCAATTCTTTTCATATGTCCCTCCATTCCGCCGCCTCAAAGGTGGCCTGTTTGATATCCTTTTACATTATAACCCAAATGCGGCTTTCGTACAATCCAAAATATAAAATACATTATCGCAAAAAAATAAAATTAAGGCTTGCAAAACCGATTCGTTTTCTATAAAATAATAATGTTTGGAGATGTACCCAAGTGGCTGAAGGGTTCGGATTCGAAATCCGATAGGTCGGCTTTGCCGGCGCCGGGGTTCAAATCCCCGCATCTCCGTTAAAAAAACTGTCGCTTGAACGATTCAAAAAATCGTCAGGCGGCAGTTTTTTATGCCCATAAATATGATTGCACTGATTTCCATCCTCTTTCTATTCATGTTGGATGCATGTGTTCACTCACTGATAACCTCCCTCAAATTGCTATCCAGCGTTATCTGGGCCGCATTCGGCTTTATCCTTACAATCGCATTTGTGCGCTGTCCGTATAATTCTCCATAAAAGGCCAGTCCATACAGATATTCTCCGTCTGTATAAAGGCCTTCATACATAGTCTGGTCAAACATGAGTATATCAAAATATCCCTGACTCTCATCATAAGCGACAATCATGCTGCCTGCCTGCGCATAAATCCTGTCATCTATAATTGCAAACGGATATCCGACATTCCCCATACTTTTCCTGGCGGATGTATAGGTTCCCGGATAAATTTTATGGGTACCGTCAGCCAGATTAACAGCCGCTACTGCAGGTATGTTTTCCTCTGTCCGAAAAGATATCCATAATTTTCCCCCCACAATCGTATAACTGTATATTCTGAGATAGGTTTCATTAATTACCGGTATATCTTCTTTTCCGTCTGTCAATACCAATCCGGTAATCCAGTTGTCCCCGTTCGAATAGGCAAGCTGATAATCCCCATAGAAAAAAGGCAGCAATCTTCCCATCTTTTCCGGCATTGCATCCCCGATTTTCATGGAGTACCATTCATTTCCGCTCGTTTTTTCGTCCTTGTCAGCCCGTAATTCATCGCAGAAATACATAACTCCGTCAGACACATAAAGATTACATACCTTTTCATCCAGCAAAAGCTCTGTGTCTTTTGTATCCAAATCGTACCGGTAAAGCTTTCCGCCCCAGGAAAAGGCCAACGAATCCGGCGGCGTCTCACTCACAAGGAAATAAAGACTCCTTTCGTACAAATTGACAAAATTACATATTTTATCAACCAGCAGTTCCCTCTTCCCATCCCTGTAGGAATAGATATAATTATCCTCATAGGTTCCATAATTTACATAATATATCGTACCCTGTTTGTCACTACACACAATGGAGGACATGGCGTTATGCATAAAATCCGAGGTATTTGTCGAACCAGTCTCATGTTTTCCCACCCCCTTAAAATCAGCAAAGAGAGCCTCTCCCAGAAGCTCTTCTATCTCCGAATCCTCCTTATCCGAATCCGCATTTCCCAAGCTCGCATTTTCCGTCTCATTACTATTTGTTTCTCCGGTATCCGGATTTATTTCTTTTTCCTCCCAAGACGACGGAATATTATATACAGGCTTCTCCTCTGATGCAGAATTCAATGCGTTCCCACATGAACAGAGAAACAATAGACCTAAAACCATTAACAATACCTTTTTATTTATATGAATCACCCCTTTTATTTTCATTCAAATCATATATGACGGCCTTTAAAACCAAGTTAACCTGCGCTACTGTACTACTATAGAAGGTTTAAGTTTACCTTCGAACTCTCTAACTGCACAAAGGCCAACATCCCTGCCGCAAGCGGTAAGGATGTTGGCCTTGTTTTTGAAACGGATTTCTCAAATGAAAATTCTTCATTATACAGCCCTCGACAAATTCGGGGCTTCTACGACTGGTATCTTGCTCTGCCCGGGACAGAACAGGCTGCCTCTCTTATACCAGCCGCTCCACAAGAAAGACCACGATACAGGCCGCTGCCGACACCGTCACCAGGCCCTTGCCCCGCAGCGCCAGAAGAACAGCCGTAAGCACCCCCGCTATAGCGCTCAGTCTGCTGTCTGTGGCATTCAGCACAGCCGGAAAGGTCATGGCCATCAGACAGGCATAGGGCACATAATACAAAAAAGATTTCATAAAACGATTCTCTATTTTCTTCCGAAACACCGTGAGGGGTATCATCCTGATAAGATAGGTCACCGCCGCCATCACCGCTATATACAGATATACCATTTTCTACTGCTCCTCCTGTTCCTTTACGGGACAAATCAGGGCCCCTGTTCCCGCCGCCACAATCGTACAGATAATAATCACCATACCGTCAGACATCCCGGAAAGCGCCGGAACATAAGCAAACAGGCAGCTGAGCGCAACCGCAAGCAGAGACACCATCAATACGGGGCGCTTCTTTCTGGCCTCGGGAATCACTACAGCGATAAACATCCCGTAAAGCATCACGTTCATCGCCGTGCTCACAGCCTCCGGCATCAAATGGCAGGCCACCGCCCCCAGCACCGTACCGCCTGTCCAGCCTGCGACAGGCAGAAGCTGCAGCCCCAGCATATACGGAAAGGCCAATGTCCTCTGGCGGCTCATAGCCACCGCAAAAATCTCATCTGTATTGGCAAAGGCTATCACAAATCTCTGCCATAGCTTCACATCCTTATCCAGATTCTGAGAGAGACTCAGGCTCATCAAGGCATACCGGAGGTTGATAATAAACTGTGTCAACGCCATCTCCAACAGGGCTCCTCCCGCTGCAATAATACGAATACCTGCAAACTGACCGGCGCTGGTCACATTGGTAAGACTCATCAACGCCCCCTGAAGGGCGCTCATTCCTCCGGATACTATCATAATTCCCACGCTGAAGCTCACCGCCAGATATCCCAGCGCTATCGGTATCCCATCCTTTAAGCCATTTTTAAACTCTGTCACAGCCCGTCACTTCCTTATCCTGCATCATGATACAAATATCTTAAAAATTTGCCATTTTTTTATTTTATACTATCCGCCTCTTTCTGGCAATATTGAAATTTGTTTCTGAAAAATGCTTCTTTTTTAGAATAATTAAGAACCACTCTGTAACACTATAGAATAGACGACGATATAAAATATAAGGTAATGTGCGCAAAAGCAGCGCAGAAATGAGGAAGCATCATGAAAATATTATTTTACGACACAAAAAGTTATGACAAAAATGCCTTTGAGACAACGCTTTCCGCTTTTCCGGAAATTCAGATTGAGTACACCCGTTCCGACTTAGACCCCCGTACCGCCACTCTGGCGGAGGGCTTCGACGCTGTCTGCGCCTTTGTCAGCTCCGACGTGGGCGCAAGGACACTGGATATCCTGCATGCCAAGGGCATCCGGCTCGTCCTGATGCGCTGCGCAGGCTTCAACAATGTGGATTTGGAGAGGGCAAGTAAATACCATATCCGTATTATGCGCGTACCCGGTTATTCCCCCGAGGCCGTTGCAGAACATGCCATGGCGCTGGCGTTGGCCAGCAACCGCCGCCTGTATAAGGCATATAATAAAGTGCGGGAAAATGATTTCAGCTTAAGCGGCCTTATGGGCTTTAACTTCTATCAGAAAACCGCCGGCATTATCGGCACCGGAAAAATCGGCGCTGCCATGTGCCGTATTTGTCAGGGCTTCGGCATGAAGGTCGTTGCCTATGACGTCTATCAGAATGAATCGCTGAAGGATTTTGTGACTTATGTGACGCTGGAGGAATTACTGGCCCAGAGCGATTTGATTTCTCTGCACTGTCCGCTTATGGATTCCACCTACCATATGATTTGTCTGGATACCATTAAGCAGATGAAGGATGGCGTTATCCTGATAAACACCTCCCGAGGCGCTCTGGTAAAGACAGTAGACCTGATCGAAGGAATCCGTATGCATAAGTTTGCCGGGGTGGGTCTGGATGTATATGAGGAGGAAACCAATAATGTATTCGAGGACCGCTCCGACGAAATCCTTGAACACTCAACCACAGCAAGGCTTCTATCCTTCCCCAATGTGATGATTACCTCCCATCAGGGCTTCTTCACAGAGGAAGCTCTGTCCGCCATTGCACAGACTACCTTGCAGAACGCCATGGATGCCATTGCAAAAAAGGAAAGTCCAAACGACGTAACCTAAGGAAGCACTGATGAAATCAGCTCTTCCTTAGAGCCTCTGGCGGTGTACTATACTTTCTCTTCTACAATATTATGAATCCACACACCCTTTTTCACCAGGACAAAGCCAATCACGCATTTGATGAGGTCAATCAACTGGCAGCACAGATACAGCGGCACAATAGGAAGCCCTGTATAACGGCTCAGCACAAAAGCCAGCGGAATGCTCAGACACCACAGATATACACTGTCAAACAAAAAGGTGATAATCGTTTTCCCTCCGGAACGCAGCGTAAAATAAGTGACATGCATGAAGGCATAGATTGGCATACAGCCCGCACCCACGCGGATAAAGGCTGTTGCCAGATTCCTGGCCTCCCGAGTGGTATTATACATTTCCGGGAACAGGGGCGCCAGCAGAATCAACACCAGACCAATCACAATACAGCTTCCCACAGAAAAAGCAATCAGCTTTGTGTCCGTATCTCTTGCTTCCTCCAGCTTTCCGGCTCCCAAAAGCTGGCCTACCATAATGGAGACCGCTCCGCCCATGGACATGAACACAACATTAAATAAATTGGTAATCGTGGAGGAAATATTCATACCGGCCACTACCTCCAGCCCTCTAATGGAATAGCATTGCATCAGGGTGGCCATTCCTGCCGCCCAGAGGATTTCATTTATCATCAGGGGCATGCCCTTTATGGTTATCCTGCCCGCCAAATCCGAAGGAAGTCCCCATCTTTGATAAATTCCCGTAATAAAAGGCATTCTCCGGGCATGACAATGCGTCCATATCACAACGATAGCCGCCTGCACATAACGGGAAATCACCGTGGCTATGGCGGCTCCCACCACTCCCAGCTCGGGAAATCCAAACTTACCGAAAATCAACAGATAGTTCAACCCAAGATTCACCAATACCGCCACCACTCCCGCCTTCATCGGCAGCATGGTCTCGCCGCATTCCCGAAGGGTACTGGTGTATATGGATTCCACGCCAAAGGGAAGCAGGCCGAACAGCATCACCAGAAGATACTGCTTTCCATATTCCAGAGTGGCCGCCAGCGCCGCATCATTGCCCTCTCCATGCAGATACAGCATAATGAGATCCTCCCCGGCAAAAAGCAACAGGACAATACCCAGAACAAGAATTCCCATACAGATATATATTTTATACCGAAAGGTATGCTGCAAGCCCTTCTTGTCTCCGCAGCCATAATATTGGGCGCCAAAAATGCCCGCTCCGGAGATAGCTCCGAAAATGGCAAGATTAAACACCAGCAGAAGCTGATTGACTATGGCGATACCGGACATCTGCTCCGTCCCAATCCGTCCCACCATAATATTATCCAGCAGACCTACAAAATTGGTAATACCATTCTGAATCATCATCGGTACCGCCACGGTGAGTACTGTCCTGTAGAAAGTCCTGTCTCCTATCAGTTTCTTCAAAATCTTCATTATCTGCTCCTATCTGCTCTCTCCGGCTCATAACGGTAGTCGTGTATCTTCTCACACTAACCTCTAATTTCTACCCTGTCAATATACTTGTGCGCTAATTTCGCCATTTCCTCCATCTCTTCTCTGGAAAAGGGCCCACAATCGGAGCCAATCACATTTTCATTTTCACGATAGGTCTGCAGAAAATACACCCTGCTGCCCGCCAGCCATTTCCCAAGCTCCTCAAATTCCTCTATACTGTGAATTCCCTTTACCACAGTAGTACGAAACTCATAATCAATACCGCTGCCCCGAATTAACTCTATGCTCCGCTCCACAAGGGACATCTCGGGATTAGAAAACCCTACAGCCTTTGCATAATTTTCTCTGGACGCCTTCACATCCATAGCTATGTAGTCCAACAGTCCTTCCCGCAAAAGACCCTCCAGCGCCCAAGGTCGATATCCGTTACTGTCCAGCTTTACCCGATATCCCAATCCCTTTATCTTCCTGATAAACTCCGCCAAATCCGGCTGCAGCGTAGGCTCTCCTCCCGTGATACACACGCCGTCCAGAATCCCCCGACGTTTCTCTAAGAAAGCAAGCACCTCCTCCAGAGAAAGCGCCGGCTGACTTTCGGGAGATAATACCAGACCTCCGTTTTGACAAAAAGGACAGCGAAAATTGCAGCCACCCGTAAATAGGGTGGCTGCAACATGTTCCGGATAATCCAATAAGGTTGTCTTATTCAGACCATATATCCGCATGCATAACCTCATTCCTGAGATGCTCTTTGCGCATCCTGCCATGTTTGTGACCGCTCCATTTTTAAGAACTATCACAAATCATAGCATACTCTTTCAAAATAGGGAAGCCCTGATTGAATCAGCGTTTCCTTAGCATTTCCTTAGCGTTTTCAAGTGAGGCAATCACCTTGTCGCACCACTTGTCGAATTCTTCATCTTCTATCTGACATTCCTTATGCGCAAGCACATAGTTTAATGTGTCTTTTATGCCCTCTGCAAAGCCTATCTTCGGTACAAAACCGGGGACTGCTCTTTTCAGCTTGCTGTTGTCAAAAACCACCGAATTAGCCTTGTCGCCTATCAGACTTCCCGCAAAGTCATAATCGCTTACCGCCGCAAGAAAATCCGACGACACATAGTATGGTTTGAACTCTACTCCCAGACAATCCGCAATCGTCCGATAAATCTGATTCCATGTAAGAGTTTCGTCCGAGGTTATCTGAAATGTCTCACCTATAGCGTGAGAATTTCCTAACAGCCCGATAAAGCCCTCGGCAAAATCTCTGCTGTCAGTCATTGTCCAAAGGGACGTACCATCACCGTGGATGATAACAGGCTTGCCCTCAAGCATACGCTTTATGACCTGCCAGCTCCCGTTTCTGCCGTGAACGCCCAGCGGCACCGCAGTCTCGCAATAGGTATGACTGGGTCTTACTATCGTGACGGGAAAGCCCTCCTCCCTGTACAGCTTCATAAGGTATTCCTCGCACTGTATTTTATTCCTGGAATACTCCCAAAAAGGGTTGGCAAGGGAAGTTCCCTCGGTGATGACATACTCGGCGGGCGGCTTATTGTACGCAGATGCAGAGCTGATATAAACAAACTGCTTAGTCCGTCCACCGAAAAGACGAAAGTCCCGTTCAAGCTGCGGCTGAACAAATCCGATAAAATCACATACCGCATCGAATCTCATTTCGCCGAGACTTCCCGAAACGGCTTTTTCGTCGTTTATATCCACCTTGATAAACTTAATGTGGGACGGAAGCTTATCGTTTGCGTTTCCCCGATTGATGATATAAAGGTCATGCCCGCTATCTGCAAGCCGCCGCGAAATGGCAGCGCTTATCGTCCCTGTTCCGCCTATTATCAGTATTCTCATTTTTGCAACATTCCTTTCCGATTATATCTCAGCTTTAGCTGCAATGTTGTATATTTTTTCAATATCCGCCTCGGACAGCTGAACAAATCCACCTGTTTTTCCACTGCCCACGCCCTGATTTTTTACAAGGACAGGGATATCCTCTTCCTTTGCCCCTAGCTGCGCCAGATTTATCGGCAGCCCGATACCTTTAAGGAATCTGCGGAAAGACATGATTCCTTCCAATGCGGTAGCTTCAGGATTTTCAAAGTTCATTTCACAGCCCCATACACGCACCGCCATCTGTGCAAAACGCATTACATTGTGGTGCATAGCAAATTCCATCCATGCAGGCATTATTACCGCAAGACCCGCTCCATGGGCACAGTCATAAAGTCCCGAAAGCTCATGCTCTATTGCATGGCTATTCCAGTCCTGACTTCTGCCAACACCGATAATATCGTTATGAGCAACGGTTCCCGCCCACATTATGTTGGCTCTTGCTTCATAATGATTCGGGTCAGCGATTACTCTCGGCGTCTCTTTTATCATCGTCAGAAGCACCGCCTCGCAGAGCCTATCGGTAATTTCGACTTCCAGGGTGTTGGTAAAATATCTTTCAAAAACGTGCGCCATAATATCGGCAGCTCCGCAGGCAGTTTGATACGCAGGAAGCGAACAGGTAAGCTCCGGGTCCAGAACAGAAAACCTCGGGCGCAGCAAATCAGAGCCTGTATCTCTTTTTAGTCCTGTGCTTACCTGTGTAACAACAGAGCTTCCCGAACCCTCGCTGCCCGCCGCGGCAATGGTAAGAACCGTTCCAATCGGCAGCGCAGCCGTTACCTGCGACTTACCGCAGTAGAAATCCCAGAAATCGCCGTCATAAAGAGTACCCGCCGCAATTCCCTTTGCGGAATCTATGCAGGAGCCTCCGCCTACCGAAAGAATGAAATCAATCTTTTCCTCGCGGCATAACTTGATTCCCTCATAGATAAGGGTATCCCTGGGATTTGGCTTTACGCCGCCGAGCTCCCTGTAAAACAATCCCTCGCCTTCAAGGGAACTCTTTACCTTATCCAGCAGTCCCGACCTTACTGCAGAACCTGAGCCGTAATGAATAAGCACCCTGCTTCCGCCGTATTTTCTTATGTATTTTCCTGTTTCGTTCTCTCTTCCCCTGCCAAAAACAAATTCGGTGGGACTGTAAAAATTAAAGTTGTCCATCCTTTTCCTCCTTTTTATAATTACCAAAGCCCATTGCTTTTGCCGGGCTTTCTGGCTTGTTAAGTATAACATTTTATTTTGTGATGTGCCATAAGATTTCTATTTTTGTCGGCGGGCGCTTCGATAACAGCTCAGCCTTCCGCTGAACTGTTATCCGTCAATTCCTCCAGTGTGTAATCAAACTGACTTACGATATTACTGTCCACTGCATACACACATCTCTCGGAGGGCTTACAGATATAATAGTCTGAAGTAATGGGATTCTGGTCTCCCAGATAGAAAATATAGCTTACCCCCGCCGTCTCAAAGCTGACTCTTCTGTAGCCCTCCGCCAGCCCGTACTGCTCCATATCCGTGACCTCTGTTATGACCTGATTGGCCGCAAGAGAGGCCAGCCTTGAGGCGATGGCTGTAATCCGATACTGGGTCAGCCCGCGACTCTCATCCTCTTCATCATACCAGGTGTCTCCTCTTTTTTCCAGTCTGTAAGTCTCTCCCTCATATTCGTAGGAAATCCTGACAATTTCCTCCGAAGCCAGCTCTACCACAGGTATGGTATCCGTGCCTGCGGCCTCCTTTTCCTCCTGAGCCTCATTGTATTTTTGCAGTCCAAAGAAGGCGGCTCCCAACAATGCTAACGCCAAAACTAACAAAAACATCTGCACCTTCTGTCTTTTCACTAGCGTTTCCTCCTTCTGAGCCAAATCACAAAGCCCCAAATCAGGCAGCCTAAAGGAAGCAGGATGGTCACCAGCGCCCCCAGCATCACCGCCTCAGACCAGGTTACCGCAAGATAGGATACCTCATAGCTCTTCACAGGAACGGATACGCTGACCTCATGGTCTGCAAAGCTTCCCACCGTATTGACAAACAGCCTTCTGTTCGCATCAGCCACTCTGCTGTTGGCCTCGTCTGTAAAAATTTGGTCACAGCCGTAAACGACCATAACAGCCGTTTTATCTCCCAGACTCTTTTCCGCCTTTACCCCTATGGCGAAGGGACCGTCAATATCCCCCTCGCTCTTGCCGTAATCCTCCATGCGGCTGATATCCACCTTGGAAAAAGCGCTGTCAGAGGTAGTCAGGAAGCTTTCATAAGCAAGTCCTTCTGCCTCCTCATCCGAAATCAGGATTCCTCTGGCATAAGGCGCAAAAATATAATACTGTCCGTAAATCCCATTGGTATAGCTGACATTGGCCACCTCCGGGAGCAGATAAAACGGAATGCGATAGTAATAATCCGCATTCTGCTCCACAATCATCCCCTCCGCCATATGCAATCCCATATAGGAAAGCAGTCCGTCCAGATTGGGTGTGGGATTCTCCGTATAGCCTGCGACCAGCACCACCTTTCCGCCGCCCTCCAGATAAGCGATAACCTTATCCACATCCTCCTGGGAGAAGTCATTGACGGCGCTGTTGATTATCAAACAGGCGGCGTCCTCCGGCACCGTATCCGCTTTTAACAGCTGCAGGCTTTCATATGTTACATTTTCTTTGGTCAGCCCCTCCAGAAAGGTACTGTCTAACTCATATTCCCCATGACCTTCCGCCAGGTAGACCTTTGGCAGTTCGTCAGACAGCACATAATCCAGTGCGCTGGTAATCTGTCCCTCACCGTCATAACCTGTGACGCTGCTGGTATAAGTCGTATAATCAATGCCGGTTTCGTAGATATCGGAATAGTCAATTACCGTACTTCTCCGGTCACTGACCACAATCAGGCTGTTCATAGTAATGGAGCTATCGGTATATTGGGTATGAAATCTGGGATTGACCTGAGGGTCCACATACTGCACTCTGATATGTGTGGAAGAATCCTCATACCTCTGCAGGGTCTGCCCCAGAGTAGCGTCCTGCTCCTCCTCCCGAACAATCACATAGATGGTAACATCCTCCTTTACGGTTTCCAGATAATCCTTTGTCTGTTGTGTCAGAGAATACAGCTTGTTGCTGGTCAAATCGATTGCCGTCCAGTCTGAGGGCATACGGCTTACGATGAGATTCGCCGTCACCACAATACCGATTGCCAATATAATCATTCCTGTGCTGTACGCCCCCATGCTCAGATTTTTTACAGATACGCTGTATCGCCGCTTCTGAATGGACTGTACCGTCAGAAACAACAGCAGCGCTATCAGCAGCACATAATATACAATGGCTGTAATATCCAGCGTGCCGGTTGTGAGCCTTTCAAAAGGCGTATACATATCAAAACCGGACAAAAGCTTCGTCAGCAGATTCCCCGTGGAAGAAATGATGTTGCATAGCCCCGACATCATATAACCCACAAACAACAGGGCAAAGCTTAACACCGCCGCAATCACCTGGCTCTCTGTCAGGGAGGAAATCAGAATCCCCAAAGCGATGGAAGCCACACCATACAGAAAGAAGCCCAGAATGGAAAGATAGCATTCCGCCAGGGGCACCGTTCCGTATCTGCACAGAATCAGCGGATAAAAGCAGGCTATTCCGGTGGGAATGGCAAAAATGGTCACCAGAGCCAGAAATTTACCCATAACAATGGCTCCCACCGTAACCGGCGCCGTCAAAATCAGCTGGTCTGTCTTGCTGCGCTTCTCCTCCGCCAGAACGCGCATCGTCAAAACGGGCACAGTGATTAAAAACATAAAAGTGACCGACGACACGACTGCGGAAAAATAAGGATAACCGCTCATCAGGCCGTATACGGTATGATATAATCCGATAAAAAACAGGGTGACTGCAATAAATAAGAAACCGATAAAGGATTGCAGACATGCCCTAAGCTCTCTCTTATAAATGGCTGTCATCTTGCTGTACCTCCTCTGCGTTCTCTTGTGTTTCCTGCGGCTGCTCCTCCGTCAGCTCCAGGAAGATATCCTCCAGGGATTTCTCCACATACTGCATGCTCATAATAGGAAGCCGCTTTGCTGCCAACGCATAAAACACGGCTTCCCGGATGTCCTTCTTATCCTGGGCCGTCACAACAATCCGGCTGCAGCCATCCTTCTCGCCGCACTCTTCTATCCCCTTTAAATCCGCCAATTCCCTAAGAGCCGCCTGTATTTCGGAATACTCTCCTTTTACGGTCATTTGCAGCTGCGCTTCACCGCTCATAAGCCTTGCCAGACCCTCCGGGGAATCGCTGGCCACCAGTCTGCCCTGGGAGATAATCATAATATGGTCGCACACAGCGCTGACCTCAGACAGAATATGAGAGCTCAGAATAATGGTATGGTTTTCCCGAAGCTCCTGTATCAAATCCCTGATTTCAATTATCTGTTTGGGGTCCAGTCCCACTGTGGGCTCATCCAGAATAATGACCTCCGGATATCCCAGAATCGCCTGCGCCAGGCCTACCCTCTGTCGATATCCCTTGGACAGATTCTTAATCAGGCGGTCCCTCATCTCATAAACCTGCGTCATCTCCATCACATCCGCAATCTGCTCTGCACGCTCTCCGGCAGGCACCTTTTTCAGTTCGGCCACGAATCTCAGATATTCCCGCACCGTCATATCCACATAGAGGGGCGGCACTTCCGGCAGATAACCGATGCATTTCTTTGCCTCCTCCGGCTCCTTTTGGATATCCCGGCCGTTTACCCTTACAGTGCCGGAAGTCGCCGCAAGATACCCCGTAATGATATTCATCGTAGTGGATTTACCGGCGCCGTTCGGCCCCAGAAAGCCATAAATCTGCCCCTTCTCCACCTGAAAGGACAGATTGTCTACCGCCGTATGTTCGCCATATTTCTTTGTCAGATTGCTTACCTCAATCATAATACCTGCTTACCTTTCTTTGTTTTGACCCCACTTGTCATAGGAAAACGCTGATGAAAGTGTTTCACCTACACAGTCTAAAAGGTAAATGTCATGGAAAAG
The DNA here is from genome assembly GCA_023667765.1 of Roseburia sp. Taxonomy (GTDB): domain Bacteria; phylum Bacillota; class Clostridia; order Lachnospirales; family Lachnospiraceae; genus Acetatifactor. The sequence goes on from JAMOZS010000020.1 coordinate 20,758, forward strand.
TGACAGAAGTGTGAAAATTATGTGAACACACTGTGGGCTGCTTTATTTCGTAACCCTTCGACGGAACTGCTGCCTTACTCCTGCTCCTGCCTCTGCTTTTGCAAAAGCCCTGTATTATGAGAGACTTCCTTCTTATTCAGGGGATACACAAACTGCAGGATGACAAATACAATCAAATAACATACCGCCGGCACAAGGGTGGCAATCATATAAATCCGCTCTCCCACCTCGGTCGTCTGAACCGTTGCGCCGGACACGTAACCGATAGCCGTCAGCGCAAAGCCTCCCACACCCCCGGCCAGAGCCTGCCCCAGCTTCCTGGCAAAGGAATATACCGCATAGACCGTGCCGTCCTCTCTCTCGCCGCTTAAGACCTCCTGATAATCAATGACGTCCGTTATAAGCGCCCAGATAACCATATTAAAATATCCCACGCCCAGAGTGGCCAGAAACAAAAGCAGCATAAACACAAAAACGCCCTTTACCTTCAGGAAAAACAACAGCAGATAAATCAGACCGGAGAAAAGCATTCCCACGGCCGCCGCCTCCTTCTTACCATATCTTGTCGCAATTTTAGACGCTGCCAGAGCCACCAGCAGAGTAGCCGCCACTACCACAAAATTCAGCACGGAAAGAGCCTTTCCCCTCTTAAAATAATCCAGAAACAGATAGCTGTTCATGGTATTTCCTAACAAACTGGCCAAAAGAAGCAGCAAGGACATGCATACCAGCGATACCATGGCCCGATTCTTTAACAGTCCCCCCAGAGAGGTAAAGATACTTCCGCCCTTCTTCCCTCTCTCCTTTTCCAGCTTTACCCGCTCCTCACAAAGCCTGTAGCAGAAAAGATAGCAGACAATCGCCAGCCCTCCGAATACGATTGCCGTCAGGATAAAACGATGGGGTATAACGACCTGATTGCCTTCCTGGTCAGTGGCATAGACAATCTGAGGAACCACCACGCCGATTATCAGTCCCGCCAGACTTGCTCCCACGCTTCGAAAGGTAGACAGAGACGCACGCTCTCCGGCGTCCGGGGTGATAACGGAAGCCATAGAGCCATAGGGTATATTGATAGCGGTATAGCAAAAGCTTCCCCACAAAATATAAGTCACTGACACATAGGTCAGTTTAAGTGCGTAGGGCCAGTCCTGCACAAAATACAGATACATCAAAGAGCTTGCAATGGCCACCGGCAAGCACATTCTCCGAAGCCACGGGCGAAAACGCCCGTCTCTGGCCGGATTCAGTCTGTCCACAATCTGCCCCATCGTCACGTCCGTAAAGGCGTCCACAATCCGGGCCGACAGAAAGAGTACGCCGATTACTGCGCCGCTAATCCCCAGTACCTTCGTATAAAATATCATCAGATAATTACTGGCGAACATAAAAGTAAAATCATTACCCAAATCTCCCAGCAAATACCCGAGCTTATCTCTGAGTCCAAAAGAATGTTTCTCCGACATATCTCATATATCCTCCCACACAGTCAAAAACAGTAAGTCACCTGTACTTACTGTTTCCTGAATGGTTATGAAATATACTCCAGAGGATTCGCGTGAAACCATGTCAATGTTGCGCAAATTTTGTATTTCTGAAAAACAGCCAATATATCAGGCCGCCCAACAATCCGCCCAGAAAATTCAGAATAATATCGTCAATATCCACCTGACGATTAATAAAGAGCTGGACAAATTCAATACCTACCGGAAACATAATGGAGAAAAAAATAAGACGATAGAGCTTCCTGTTCTTCTTCCACAAAAACAGAAGTCCGAAGCCCCAGGGCACAAACATCAATACATTCCCTGCGATATTCACCCAGAACAAATCTCCATAAATACCAAAATGCCGATAATAATTGCTGATGGTGCGAAAGGGCACAAGATTGATTCCCGTTCCATGCTCCACCCGCTCCTTGGCCAGCTTTAACATATCCGGAATGCTGCTGTATTCTCCCTGACACACAAAGGTCACAAGCGCCAGCATAAATAACACGAAGATTCCCATAAAGATTTCCCGGGAATACTGTACGGGACACTCCTTTGTCCCGGTATTCTCCCCCCTCTTTCCTGGGCGCCACTTCAACCAGAACGCCCGAAGCAGAAGATATCCCGGCAGACCTGCCAGCATAATCCGCATCAGGTCAACAATATAATCCACCATTCTATTTCTCCCCCCAATGCAGTCTGTGAAGCTCTCCCTCCTGCTGCAGACTCCGAAAGCCGTTCTGCCGCAGAGCTTCATAGAGTACAATCGCCACGGAATTGGACAGATTCAGAGAACGAATCCCCGGCAGCATGGGAATCCGAATACAATCCTCCTCATGCTCCACCAGAATTTCTTCGGGAATGCCGGCGCTCTCCTTGCCAAACATAATATAATCGTTTGGTCCATAGCTTACCTCCGTATAGCTGCGCGTAGCCTTTGTGGTGGACAGCCATAGCTTTACCCCGGGATGCTCCTCCTGAAACCGGGCAAAATTCACATACCGGGTTACCTCTAACTGCTGCCAGTAATCCATACCTGCCCGCTTAATTTCCTTTTCATTCAAACGAAAGCCCAGAGGCTCAATCAAATGTAAACCGGTTCCGGTAGCCACACAGGTGCGGCCGATATTTCCGGTATTCGCCGGTATCTCCGGCTGATGCAAAACAATATTCATACTATTCTATTCTTTCTATTCTATCTATTCTTTCTCTGAAATCTTTTTTTCATTCAGGCTTTCAGAAGCCCACAGACCTCCCAGGAGGACGCCGAAGATGACCGGCACGCACACAATGATACAGTAAATATACCGCAAAGCCGCCATCGGACCGCACAGGCAGCTTAAAAGGTAAAGAACCGGCAACAGGCCCGCCAATAAAGCCCTTTTTGACTTCCTGTAGACAGCCCATGCCTCAAAGAACATAAAAAACCAAAAATAAAGCGCATTTCGAAACAGGAAGCTCATAAGCGGCAGCTCCTTATATTCCCCCTTCCAAAACAAAGGGGCATAGAACGCATCGGCCCAGTCGCAATAGCCGGCCTTTACAATTTCTTCTCCCTCACCGATAAGCATATGGTACAGCGCGATATCCGCCGACACATAATGACCTTGATTCAAGGGATACCAGTATCCCAGCGTATTGGTGACAATACTCTCCACATACTCATCCGGAAACGCCAGCCCTACCTTTATCCACAGCTTCAGGAAATTCACGATATTTGTCTTAAGCATAGCCTCATTGGCATCATTTTTCAGATTATCCGAATTATAGGGATTGTAGCTTCCAATCGTATCCTCCCTGATATACAGACATATCTCCTCATACAAGGAATCCTCTAAATCTTCCCTGCGATAGGAAGCCACTCTTCCCAGACATTGCAACGGAACAGACAGCGTCTCTCGATAGGTATCAGGACTGGTTGCATCCGTGGCCGCTATCATCAGCCTGTTACCGCCCCAGCATAATAGATAAGCCGTACCGACAACTGCCAGCACCGAAGCCTTCCTTCCCAAACCCTTCACCCAAAGCGCCGCAATGATGCCTGCCCCCAACACCGCATAGGCCACATTGTTGCGAAAAAGCATGGCCAGCGCACCGCTTGCCACCATACCCCCATAACCATACCAGGTAAGCTTTTCCCCATCAAATACCGTCCGAACCACAAATACCATAAAATACAGGAAAAAGGCCGCGCAGAGTACATCCTTTGTGGCGGTAATGGCAAAGAGGGCATGCATAGGAAACAGGGCAAACCACAAAAGACTTACGACTACGACAGCCCTCGCCTTCACTCTCCGCTCCAGATAACAGACACAATAAGCAAAGGCGCTGCTCAAAATCAACATTTGCAGCAACGTGTAAAACTGAAAGCCAAAGGATACATTACCCGCTCTCTGACCCAACCGATACGCCGCTCCCATGAGAAGCGTATGCGCCAGCGGATGATGCGTGGAATGCGTATGCCTGATGACATCCCTGAGCTGATAGGGCGCATCATACACAAAATTACCCGGCCAGCAGGCCAGAAATAAAGGAATCCAACAACAAAAAATCAATAACCAGCTTAAGCCAAACCAAAGCCCGGGATGCTTTTTGGGCGGCTCCGCCCGGCCCCGCTCCTCGTACCAAGCCGTCAGACGGTCAAACAAGAGAAACACCTCCTCCAGCAGAGGCACCGCAAAAAGGGCAATCCCCAGAATAACGCCTGTCAGCGTCAGGAGACTGTCCTCTGTCCCGAAAATATCGTTTTTATAATGAGCGTAAGCCCCAAAGACGACGGCAATTGAAAAGAGCAGCCCAAAGCTTCCCGAAACCGCATGGAGCCTTCGACCCGGGCGGCCTGCAAACCGATTCAACAGCCAGATTGCCGCCCCGAACAGGCACACCGACCAAATATTGTTACTGAAATAAACATATCCCCAAAAAACATCCGGGTTTCCATGCAGAGAGCTGATATGCGCCATAGCCAGGACGCTGCCGTATGCCAGAAGTACTATTCCTATTCTTTTTACCCAACGATTCTGCATCACCCTCTGCATGTCAATCCTCATCTACTTCTTTTCCTGCTCCGCTCTTAATCTCGTAATAAACTTTTGCAGCTTCTCCATGGCCAGCTTCAGCTTCTCCAGGGAATAGGCATAGGAAATCCTCAAATATCCCTCGCCGCAGTCTCCAAAGGCGGTTCCCGGCACTACGGCCACCTTTTCCTCCTCCAGAAAACGGGTAGCGAATTCATCGCTGCTCATGCCAAATTCCTTAATGCAGGGAAATACATAAAAGGCTCCATAAGGCTCAAAACACTCCAACCCCATCTCCCTGAACGCATGCATCAGAAAACGCCTTCTCTGATTATAGGAGGTTCGCATCGTGGCCACATCCTCATCCCCGTTTTTCAAAGCCTCCACAGCCGCATACTGGCTGGTGGTGGGCGCACACATAATGGCAAACTGATGAATCTTGGTCATCTGTTCTATAATCGCCCTGGGGCCGCAGGCATAGCCCAGCCTCCAGCCTGTCATGGCGTAAGCCTTGGAAAAACCGTTAATCAATAGGGTGCGCTCCTGCATGCCAGGCAGAGCGGCTATCGATACATGCTTATCCTTATAGGTAAGCTCCGAGTAAATTTCATCCGACATGACAAAGATGTCATGTTTGATTACCACCTCTGCAATCGCCTCCAAATCCTCCTGCTCCATAATGGCGCCGGTAGGATTATTGGGAAAGGGCAGGATTAAAAGCTTGGTCTTATCCGTGATGGCCTCCTCCAGCTCCTTTGCCGTCAGACGAAACTCATTCTCCGCCTTCAAAGAAATAATCACCGGCTTCGCGCCCGCCAATATGGCACAGGGCTCATAGGATACATAGCTGGGCTGGGGAATCAATACCTCCTCACCGGGATTTATCATGGCTCTGAGTCCTATGTCGATGGCCTCCGAGCCTCCCACAGTCACCAGCACCTGGCTGCTATAATCATATTGAATGTTCTGCCTGCGCATCAGGTAATGGCAAATCTCCTGCTTTAACTCCTTCAGGCCCGAATTGGAGGTATAAAAGGTTTTTCCCTTTTCCAGCGAATAAATACCCTCATCCCGAATATGCCAGGGAGTGTCAAAATCCGGTTCCCCTACGCCCAGAGAAATAGCGTCCTTCATCTCGCTGACAATATCAAAAAACTTTCGGATACCGGAGGGCTTAATATCTACTATCTTATCTGCTAATGGATTTCTCATGGGGTAATCATCTCTCTTTCGTCTTGTTTTTTCTGTCCGAATATCGTACCATAATCCTTATACTTTTTTAGTATAAAGTGGGTAGCCGTACTCAGTACCGTTTCCAGTGTGGACAGCTTATCCGAGACAAAGCTGGATACCTCTCTTAAGGTCTTTCCCTCCAGAATCACCAGTAAATCATATCCGCCGGATATCAGGTATACGCTGCGCACCTCGGGATACTGATAAATGCGCTCGGCGATGGTGTCAAAGCCCTGCCCTCTCTGGGGCGTCACGCGCACTTCAATCAATGCCGTCACTTTATCAATGGAGGTATTCTCCCAATTAATCAAAGTGTTGTAGCCGCAAATAACCCCCTCCGCCTCCAGCGCTGCCAGCTCATTTGCCACGTCGATTTCCTCCTTGCCCAAAATGACTGCCAGCTCCTTTAAATCCATACGACTGTTTTTCTCTATAATCGTCAATAATTCCTCTCTCATTGCGATGCTTCCTTTCTCCTGTTTTCTTGAACAACCTTCTGTCACTCGTTCCCACATTCCTCTCCCCTAATGCTAAGGGTTCATCCCTCCTTGAGTCTACGGTAAAGTTCATCCCCACGGGGTCTGTCCATATAGCGCACCTCTCCCTCATTCATTAGAATGCGGTCTTTGCCCTCCGTGGTTCTTCCCACCACGGTTCCGGGAATACCCTCCGCCTCCAATGCCGCCGCCAGAGCCTCCCCGTCTTTTGTGATCATCACCAGACTCCCGCCGGCCAACAGCTCATAGGGATTCACATTACAATACTCGCAGACCTCTATCGTCTCCTGACGCAGAGGGAGCTTTCTGATATCTATTTTCAGTCCAACGCCTGCGCCCTCTGCCATCTCCCAAAGGGCTCCGAAAATCCCTCCCTTGGAAGCATCATGCATACCGCACACGCCGGACTTAACCGCTATGGCAGCCTCCGGCAGCACAGAGAGATATCTGCCAAAATCCGCCGCCTCGTCCACAAGCCTGGCCGGATAACGGGTAAGCAGGCCTTCCCTGAATTTCTGGGACAGCACAGCGGTACCCTCCAATCCAATCCACTTGCTGACGACAATATCCTGCCCCGGTTTCACCGCCCCGGCCGCCTTATATCCCTTACTCGCCACTCTGCCGTAACCGGTTACCACCGCCAGCGGGGAATTTACGGCCTTACTCACAAGAGTCTGGCCGCCGGCAATCTGCATGGACAACTGACTGCAGGCGCTCTCCGCCTGCCCCATCAATGTCCGCAAATCCGCCTCCGTCATGCTCTCAGGCATTATCAAACCAATCTGGACAGCCACGGGGCCCGCCCCTCCTGCCGCCAGATTATTGGCGCATTTATAAATCAGATGCTCCATGGTAACAAACGCATACGATAAGGGATTCTCCGTTTCCGACTGCATCGCGACTGCGGCCTCCTGCACGCAAAGCACCAGATTCTCATCCTGGGGAATCGTAAAAATGGCGCAGTCTCCCCCTACGGCTGCACCACATAAAACTTCCTCGCGTTTCGTTTTCAGTTGTCCTAATACGGAACGCTTTAAAATATTCTCAGATACCTTACCAGATTCCATAATTGACCCACCCTTCCACACCATATCAGAGCATTTCATTTCTTCCTTGTATTTATTCAGCGGGAGGGGGTGTCGTCAGAATAGCAATTACATTCTTCACATGGTCGATACTATTGGTTCCAATAGCCGCCATAATCTCCTCATAGGCTGTCGGATCCTCCGTGAAGGTACCTACCACGGCACTTCTGGGAGACATCTTATAACTGCTGCTGTTAATCTGTTCTCTGCTGACCTCCGCGCCGTCCTCCGTTACAATCTTCCAGAGCCTTGCCTTATAACCGATATGGGCTCCGGATGTGGAAATATAGCCAACCGGCTGCCCCGCATCAGGATAAATAATATCCGTCTCAGGACGATTTACCTCCAGCACCTCGCTCTCGTAACGCACCTGATGCCCTGCGCTTCTGGTTTCACATCCATAGATTGTAAAGGTAATTTTCTTCTTTTCCGTATATCCCTCGATATAGACAGGATAATCCGTATTATTTACAAATTTGAAATCCTTGCCGGAGCTTTCTGCGATAGCCGCATCAGCCGAAGGATCCACATAAGTCACAATCATGGAATGATTATGCCGCTCCGTTACCTCCAGCTCCGACAATAATACTGCATTATAAAGCGTTGTGGATACCTGACAGATGCCGCCTCCCAGACTGTCCACCACCTTGCCGTTTACATAAGAGCCCGCCATATAATATCCGTTCTGTTGCGTAAAGGGAGAAACCGTCTCATAGGTAGAGAATTCATCCCCGGGATATAACATTACCCCGTCAATCAAATGACAGCCATTCTCCACATTGGCGCTTCGGGAGGCGCCCGAGGTGGAATAGGAGGTGGTAAAGCTGCCTAATACATCCTTCACTCTGGAAAGCGACTGGGCGTCCCCTCTGGGCTCGCTCACCGCAACCTGCAGGGCAATTCTGGCCGGCTGATAGTCCCACTCCTCCACCAGATAATTATATACCAAATCAATGGAGGTTTCCACATCCAGCTGATAACCGGTCTGTCCCTCAATCACGGTAAAGCTGTCCTCCTCCCGTTTCAGCCTGGCGTCTATAGCCGGCTGGTCGAAGGGAGCGCATTGCTCCAGCAACACCTGATTAATGGAATGTACGTCAAAGGAAAGTCTGACCTCATATACCTGATTCTCATGCTCCAAGTCCTTTAATATCTTATAACGCTCCAGCACATTCCCCTTCGTTCCCAGCTGCAGCGCCTCATCCACTATCTGTTCATTGGCCCAGGAAAGCCCAAGCTCCCCTGCCGTGACAGTCACCTCTTTATCTCCTGCCGCAAGCAGCGTAAGCTCCACGGGCTTTAGCTGCTCCACATAAGCCGCCACAGCCGCCATAGCTTCCTTTCTTGTCATGCCTGACAGCTCCACCGTATCCGCATACACACCGGTATGTATCGTCTGTTCCGTCTCCGCCTGCACCCGCATGCCTCCCAAAAAGAGACAAACCATCAGTGCAGAAATAAAACCCGCATTTCTTATCCGCTTCTTCATTCTCAGCCTCCATACTACGACTGTTTCTCAGGGACAGCCGAACGCTCAAGTTTTTAAAAGGTTTCATTGAATCAACTCAGGAAATATGCTAAAGTAGGAAGTACCATAGCGATTACCAAAAACAAAATAATGATAGCAGATATTCGTTTCTTTGTCTTTTTGCTATTCATATGGAACATATTGTACTCCTGTCCGCCCTTCGTGTAAAGGTACTGATACACCGGGGCAATTCATTTTCTGAAAGGATATTATATATGAAATTTTACATTTTGGCAAGCTTATTCCTGTTCGGGATGGTAATATTCCGGGCCATAAGAAAAGGAGACAGAAAACAGAAAGCTCTGGAGGACGCCTTCTGGGCCCGTGAAGCCGCTGCCAACTCCGTGCGCCGAAAGCCTATAGACGACCTGCCCTATATCTATATTCCCCTGGAGCTGCTGCCTGTGGAAGCGCTCCCCGACAACCCGGAAGTCGCCGACTGTGTCCGACTGATACGACAGCTCTCCGAAAAGCGTATTCTGAATCTCACAGGCTATACCAATACGGATTTGAAGCTGGAATACGGTACGGCCAACATAACGGCGCTCTCCGAATATGACCAAAACTATACGCTTCTGGCCCGTACCCTGCAAAAATGGGCCGAAGAACTGCTGAAATACGGCTGCACGGAGGAAGCCCGTACGGTTATGGAATTTGCCGTCAGTACCTCCACCGACGTCAGCAATACCTATTACCGGCTGGCCGAGTACTGGAACGCCAGAAACGATACCTGCCAAATCCAAAAGCTGATAGAGGCCGCTCAAGGTCTGCGTTCCTCCAACAGGGACATTATCGTCCGTACTTTGCAAGAAACTTATCTGTAAGGCGACTGGCCTCACTTCTGGTAAGACCCTCTATCTCTATGTCCGGCTCTATTTTATGCAGAGAAAACAAGCGATATAACCGCTCCCTCTGAGCTTTTGTGGCAGGCGTATCCCTCTTTGCCTGAAAATGCAGCGCCCGAGGCATGAAGAGCGGCTCCTCCTCCCTGTAAAACTCCCGAAGAAGCCTCTGATACAGAAGGCTGGTGGCCCTGGCGTCCTCCAAAGCTCTGTGGGCATGATGAGGAATCCCGTAATAGCCGCAGAGACTGTCCAGGTTCCTGTGTTCCAGCTGCGCCAGATACTTCCGGGCAAGCTTCAGGGTATCAATGGCCTCCTTCTCAAAAGTCATTCTTTGGTTCACGGCCGCCTTTTTCAAAAAAGAATAATCGAAAAGAACGCTGTGCCCTAACAGGGGATAGTCCTCCAGGAAAGCAAACAGTCCGGGCAAAAGCTCCTCTATTCCGGGAGCCTGTGTCAAATCCTGATTCTGTATTCCCGTGAGCCCCGTAATATGCGGTTCCAGCCTCCTCCCGGGATTCACAAAGCACGAAAAGCTCCCCGCCTCTATTCCGTCCACCACCTTTAAAGCGCCTATCTCAATGATTTTATCCTGCTTGGGATTCAGTCCCGTGGTCTCTAAATCAATACTCACATATGATTTTATCATTTCCTATTATCAATCCTTTCGCTTCACAGGTCAGCGGATTCCGTTTTTCGTAGTCAAACAGCACATAGCCGCCCACAAGCTCCTTTGCCGGTTCCCCCCGCAGCTGTAATAATTTTTCCCCGTCCCACACCGGATATGCAAAATGCTCCATATGGGTCATTTTACTCAGCTGCTTCCCGTCGTAGGCTCTATACTCCGGCAGATATCTTCTGCTCCTTGCTTCCTCTCTGTAAAAGCTTCGGATAAATTCTCTTTCCCGGCGGCCGGGCTGTACGGCAAAATCCGGCCGGCTCTTTAGATTCTCCCGCAAATACATATCATAAGTCAGAAGCTCCCGATACAGCGCCTCGTGGGAGCCGTCATAACGGCAGGCAAAGGCCAGCATCACCTGATAGCGATAGCTGCGGGCGGGGCTGTTGATAAAATAACCCTCCTCCTCGTAAAAATCCGCCAGCGCCTCATATAAGGCAAAGGGCCCTTCAAAGGCTTTTTCCAGGAAAAGCAGCGTAGACCGGAACTGATTGCTGTTGTAATACAGCTCCAGCACCTCCTCTATGCGCTTTAGACGCAATACCTCCCCGAAGCTCAGCCACTTATTGCATAACAGCTCATAGGGAGGATTGTCCAAATATCGAATACCATACTGCACCGTTTTTTCTTCCATGGGAGAGCCTTTCAGCACCTTCAGAAAGCCCAGCTGCAGCTGCTGGGGCCTCATGGCATAAACCCGGTCGAAGGATTGCCGGAAGCTCTCGTAATCCTCATAGGGAAGTCCCGCAATCAAATCCAGATGCTGGTGAATGTTTTTGCCCCGGCTGACAGCTGCTACAATCCGTTCCAGCTTCTCTACATCCATCCTTCGCTCTATCGCCTCTATCGTTTGGGAATTGGTGGACTGCACTCCGATTTCCAGCTGTACCTGACCGGGCCTGAGCTGATTCAACAGAGCTATCTCATCCTCCCTCAAAATATCCGCCGAAATCTCAAAGTGAAAGTTTGTGACGCCATTGTCATGTTCTTTTATATACTCCCATATAGCCATGGCATGGGTGTGGTCGCAGTTAAAGGTGCGGTCCACAAACTTAACCTGCTTCACCCGATGCTCCAGAAAGAACTGCAGCTCCTTTTTGACAACCTCCCTATCCCGAAAACGCAGTTTTTTCTCAATAGACGACAGACAATAGCTGCAATGATAGGGACAGCCCCGGCTGGTCTCATAATAGATAATCCGGTTCTCGAAGGGCAGTAAGTCCGTATACAAAAAGGGCAATTCGTTCATATCTATGGGCTCACGGCAGGGAGTAACTCCCTCCGGCAGACACAGTCCGGCAATCTCCTCCAGCTGCCTGTCCCCGTACACATAATAGGACATAAGCTCCTTAAAAGTGGCCTCCCCCTCTCCCAGCATAATTCCTCTCACCTGAGGAAACTCCCGCAACAGTGCGTCCCCGTGAAAGCTTACTTCCGGGCCTCCCAGCCATATCCGGGTTTCCGGCAGCACCTTCGGCAGCTCCCGCAGCAGACGCCGTATCATATCCCAGTTCCAGATATAACAGGAAAAGCCGATAACATCCGGCTTTCTTTTGTAAATATCCGAGAGAATGTCCTGCATTCTGTTATTGATTGTGTACTCCGCCAAAGATATATAAGGCCTGAAAGCCTCCCCGGCATAAGCGCGCAGGCTGTATATGGCCGGGTTGGAATGTATGTATTTCGCATTAACTGCGACCAGTAGAAATGTGCCGAATGTTCTGTCCATAAGAAATCCCTCTACGCTGATGAAAGCGGTTCCCCTGCAAATCCCCATACCTCCGCCAAAGGCTCTACGGAAGGGCCAATGGAATCAGCGCTTCCGTAAGAAACCCTCTGCGTCAACCTCCACATTAAAATCCTTCCCCAGCTCATTCAGCCGGCTGATAATGCGGGCCGCCTCCTCTCCCTGAGCCGGAGTGGGCTTATAATCATTGCGCTCCTTCAGGGAGCTCACAAAACAGGGAATGACCCTCGCCGAAGCCTCCTGCTGCTTTTCTCCCTCCCGAAAGGTAAAGGTCTGTTGAAAAATCATCGTATCCTTATCGGAAGGGTTGCGGTTGGCGCCAAAGCAGAAATTGCCCAGACTGTATAAAATATACTTTCCCTGATATTCCTCTATCCCCTGGAGCACATGAGGATGATGGCCGATGACCAGGTCCGCTCCCCAGTCAATACATTTCTGACCCAGCGTGCGCTGGTAATCCTCAGGATAGTACTCCCTTTCGACGCCCCAGTGGCAACAGGCAAGTATCAAGTCAGCGCCTTCCTCCCTGAGCCCTGCGATGCCCTTCTCCAGGAAATTTTCCACATAGACCCCCTGGGAGCTCTCATTGACGGACACAATGCCAATACGAATATCCTTTACCTCAAACATGCCCACATTGCCGTCATACGCATAGACAATCCCCGCCTCCTGCAGGGCCGCCACCGTGTCCGCCGTACCTGCTTCACCGTAATCCAGACGGTGATTGTTTCCCATACTCACGGCCTCCACGCTCCCTGACGTCAAAATGCCCGTATATGCCGGGTCTCCCTTAATATTATAGGTTCTGCCCGCATTTATCTCCTCGGACAGGGTCAGCACTCCCTCCAGATTCACAATCGTCAAATCATCCTGAGAGAAAATTTCAGATACATTTTCCAGGAAATAGCCGTCATCTTGCTGCTGTTCATAGGTCTGGCAAAAAGACCAGGCATAATCCTGCTCCAGATAATTACCCAGACTGCAGTCTCCCGCCGCCGATATGGTAATCGTCACCGTATCTGACTGCTCCTCCGACTGTTCCTCCGGCTGCGCCGGAGCCTCCACCCCGAAGTCACCGCCCGTTTCCGAAGCTTTCTCCCCCACCGGCTCCTCTGGCGATTCTTTCTGCGTCCCGGCCTCCTCCCTATCTTCCTGAGGGTAAAGCTCCTCCGGCTGCGCCAGAACCGGCAGCACCGTCTCCAGCGCCTTATCATCACCGCAGCCCGTAAGCAGGCTCACGCATATCAGTCCTCCCAGATACGCATATGCCCTCCTCCGCAGACGTCCTGCTTTATTTCTTGCCATACACATTTTCCTGCAAATATTGCTTGTTCGTCTCAAAATCCACCTCCAGCACCGCCATGCCCCGAATCGTGGCGTCTCTGTAACTTCCTGCAATGGGAATGCTATTCTGCTCCATGTCATAGGCAAGAAGCTTGGAAAGCTCCAGACACAGCCTGAAGCACTCATTCTTTGTCAGATTGGTGGTCAAATTAGGCAGAATGCCATCCATCAGCTGCTTCGGATGGGTAACGACCGCCTTCGGAAGCTTTGCCATAACTGCGCCAAGCACCTTCCGCTGTCTCTCTGTCCGTCCGAAATCCGTGCCCAGATAACGATTCCGGGAATAGGCCAACGCCTGAGGCCCGTTTAAATGCACCAGGCCGCTCACACTGGTATCCATATTATCTGTACCCTGAGGACGGTCTGTCAGCATATTATACTCTACCAGATAACCGTTTACATACTCGATTTCCTCACTGGTCAGCTCCAGCTCCACACCGTCCACAGCGTCCACCAGATTCGCGAACGCCTCAAAATTCACCAAAACATAGCGATTGACGGTAATGTCAAAATTCTGCTCAATCGTCTCCATCAAAAGCTCTGCGCCCCCAAAGGAATACGCCGCATTCAGACGATTCCCGTCATGACCCGGAATATCCACATACATATCCCTGAGCAAGGAAGTCATATAAATCTTTTGGGACTTGCTGCTGATAGTCAGAAGAATCATCGCATCCGAACGCCCGTCCGCACTGTTATCCCGGGAATCATTTCCGATAAGCAGCACATTGATAGCGCCATCCTCTTTTAAGGGCGCATCCGTCAGACTCTCAATCTCCACATAATTCAACTTTTTATAAGTCTGCCCCACCAGATAATACAGCCCTCCGCCCAGAAGCAGAAGCAATAGCAGGAGAATCAGCAGAAATTTCTTAAAACCGGATTTCTTCTTTCTTTTCTTTTTATGCTGTTTCTGCTGATTCTCGTATCCTTTATACTGTTTTTCGTGTCCTTTATGGTGGTTTTCATTCTTTTGATACTGATTTTCGTACCCTTTATACTGTTTTTCATTCCTTTTATATTGATTTTCATTCTTCTGACGCCTGTCCCCAGGCTGTGTTCCTTTATTGCGACGGTTATCCGGACGGCTATCGGTACGCTTTCCCCCGCCGTCCTGACGCCGCTTATGACTGGGGACCTTATCCCAGTCCTCCTCGTAATCCTCATCCATATTGAACAATTGTAATTTTCCCAAACTGACTGTCCTTGCCTTTCTGTGTCAGCCATCTGCGGCTTCCCTTCTGTTATCGGCTCATTTTATGCTATTTTTTACCGCCTGTCAAGCCGCCTGGCTCCTCCCATCAGCCAGGAAGCTCTTTTCGGATAAGTACCGTATACGGAACTGTCATAAAACTGCGCACAGCTTCCTAAGGAAGAACTGATGAAAGCAGCTTTTCCTTTGAGCCTTCGGCGGATGCACACGGATTTGCAGGGGAATTTGCCGCTTTGCGGCGCAAATCCGGTGCGGGAAACGCTTTCATCAGCGTTTCCCTACATTTTGTGTTTTTATAGAAAAAGGAGCTGTGCGCTAAATCATTCGTGCAACAGCCCCCAAGTATTTTTTGCTTACAGTCGTCAAATAGCCATACACGCATTACCGTTATGAATGCGATGGCTGAACCGTTACTGCGAATCTATCGTAATATTCTTCGGCCTGTTCCCTGTCCAAACCAAACCGGCTGATTAATTTTCCGACAATGACCTCTTCTGTCTTACCCTCCTCTGCATTATCCAAGATAAATACCCTTATTCCTTCTTCTCTTCCTTCTTTTATTCCCTCTTCTCTTCCTTCCTCTCTTGCATCAACTCTGTCCAGATTCCACTTCATAAATTCCCTCCTCCATTCCTCATGTCTTCTGGCCGCTTCCACCGCTCTGTCCAGTTCCTCCGTATATTTGTCCCGGGGTATCTTCGTCTCAAAATATTTTAACAGGTTCCCCAGCTCCGGACTGATATCCTCCCATTTACCCTTGGTGTTCAGGAAGATTTTCTCCGTCCCGTCCGCCAGCCGGATGGACGGGTCCTCCCGGCAAAGGTTCTCAAAATGGTAGATATGTCTTCCTGCTCCGAAAAGGTCAAAAGTACAGATAAAGATAACATAGCTCTTTTTCAGGCTCCGGTACTCCGCCCCTTTTTCCAGCAGACTGATATCTATTACTGACTGATAATAGCGACTCCGGCCGGGAAGGCAGGGTTTTCTTGACGCCTGCATCTCCACGCAATATACAGTATTTCTGTCGTCCTCCAGATAGATATCCAGACGAATCCCCTTCGCCTCGTAATCCGGATGCATGGTGTTCTGTTCGTCTGCAAACTCTATCTCCCGGATTTTCACGCCCAGAATAATCTCCAGCAGTTTTCTGCATCTCTCCGGCTCCTGCATCACCTTCCCGAACATAAAATCATCCGTTATCGTCAATTCCTCGTACGCTTTTGTCCCTTTTACCTTTTTTGTCCTTTTTACCTCTTCTGCCTTTTGTTGCGCTTGCACACTTTGTACCTTTTTTTCTTTTTCCATAGGCGTCCTCCTTTTGTACAGCGGCAGGAGAAACCTCTTCCAACAGGACAGCAGCCTGTCCATGGAACAACCTGTCCATGGAACATCCGTCCGGGGTCTCCTGCTTTTAGTTTACGAGTTACATCCGCAGGAGCGCCTTTTCTTTCAGAAAACTCCTGCTTATGAATGGGATATAAAAGCATGAATTTTCTAAAAGAGTTCTGTTTTGAACAAGCAGAAAAATAGACAAGATACAGAAAAATATGCTTTGTGACTATATTATCATCAGAAAGCATATTTTTCAACTGTTTTTTATATCTTTATTGTTTTTTATTACTTTATTTTATTACTTCTTCACCTTTTCCACTGGGCGTAAAGTACTACGGTTTTTCCGTTCTTATTGGTAAGGTTCTTTACCGCTTCCGTCCTTCCTGGTTCACTCCCTTGTATACTGTCCCTGCCTGCGCAGGATGCTCTGATAGGTCTGATAAATGATGATAAACCCTAAGGGCCCTTTAATAATACCGCTGATGCCGAATAGGCCCAGGCCCGCATATACGGATACCAGCACCGCAATAGGCGGCACGCCGATACGCCTGCCAATCAGCTTAGGCTCCAGACATTCCCGCAAAAACACACAGAGCAGATACAGGCCAAGACACAGCAGGGCTCTGCCCGGATGACTGCCGAACAGCTGCGTCACCCCTAAGGGCAGCAGAACAATACCCGTACCTATAAAGGGCAGCGCATCCAGCACACCGGCCAACACTCCCCAGAGCACTCCATGACGCACACCCCCAAGGCCAAGGGTAATGGAACAAAGAAGCGCAATCACAGACATGATAATTCCCTGCGCCTTCACATAAGTAGCAATATATCGGATAATCCCACAAATGACCTCCAGAAACAGATGACATTCCTCCCTATCCAGCATGCGGTTCATAATTTCGTCGTAATCCTTCGCCAGAAGAACCGCCGCTATGACAAATGTTACCAGAAAACCTCCCAGAGACGCCATCAACTTTACATATTGCCAGGATTGAGACAACACCCCCGGCACTGTTTGATTCTGCAGATAATCAATGCCGCCCTGCAGACTGTGAAGTATGGTATTTTCCAGGTAAATGCTGTCTATTCCGATGGTATTTCCCAGCCACTGACAAATACTTCCCACAAAGCCGGACAGCTCTATCTCCAGTTTCTCCAACTCCCCTGCCCATTGGGGAAGACTTCCCACTATCCAGGATAACAAAACCCATACCAGCACTAATAAGAGCAGCCCTGCCGCCAGCAGAAGAACCACGGCGCCCACTTGTCTATGGATATGAAGTTTATCCTGTATTTTCTTTAGGAGCGGGCCAAATATGGTCACAAACAGCATGGCAATCAATACCGGAGACAAAAGCGGAGACAGATATCTTAAGAAAAAATATACTGCCCCTGTCAAAAGGAGCAGTATCGCCAATTTACTTTTTCTTATTTCTTCCCATATTCTTTCCATACCGTTTCCCCCGCTGCATACCGCTTACGAAATTCCTGTTATTGATAAGATTAGTATGGATTTTTTATCTGACTGCTATACCTGCAAAAGCCTCATTGCCAGGCTCCGTTTCAAAATGCATTTCCCTCCCGTCAGCCGGATGCCTCAAAATTAACTGATATGCACATAGAGCGACATATTTGATTCCCCTGTTGCGCCCAAAAGCAATAGAAGCCTCTGTTCCGTATTTTACATCTCCCAGCAGAGGCATACCTGCATGCGCCATCTGCGCTCTGATTTGATGAAAGCGGCCGGTTTCAATTTCGACGTCCAAAAGGCTGGTTCCCTCCGGCCGTTCCGAAACAGCCGGAAAATACTGCAGCAAGCGGTATCTCAGCCTTGCGGGCTTAGCCTCAGGATACAGGCTCTGCTGCCCTGTGACGATTCTTGCTCTGTTTTCCTTATCCTTATACAGATAATCCACAAGCTCTCCTTCCCCCAAGGGCGGTTTCCCCCAAACCATGGCATAATAACGCTTATGAAGCCCGCCTTCCTGCAGCTGTTTCGACAGAGCTGAAGTCGACTTTTTATTTTTTGCAAAAACCAGCAGCCCCTCTACAGGCTGATCCAGACGATGCACGACTCCCAAATACGGCTGTGGATATCCGTTCTCAGGCTGAGAGTCCTTCGCAGACTGTAAGCCGCCCTCCCTCCTCAGATAATTCTTAAGCTCGCTTACCACATCCGACTGACCTACTGCGCCTGTCTGGGTGGCAAGACCCGCCGGCTTATGTATCACCAGCAGTTCTTTATCCTCATAAAGAATTTTCGTTCTCATGGTTAAGTCCTCACCCTCCTGTCCCTTGCTCGTATTATATAACAGCGTTTACAGACTCTCTTTCTAAAGAAGCGCCGATGAAATCAGCCCTTCCTAAGCCCTTTGGGGTAATGATTTTTCATGATACCGCCGGCCAACTTTCCCCATCCCAGGCTAAAGCCGTCCACACAGATTAAGTACCATCCTTTTTCTCCCTCCCCGGGAAATGTCTGACCGTTCAAATAGGCGGCTGCGGTGGACTCTTTGGAGTCCAGATGCCACACATGGCGGACGTCTGCCGGAGAAAGCGCCAAGGCCAGTGCGTGAGAGGGCTCAAAGCGTCCTTTTTTCAAATTCCCCAAATGCAGACCGGGGCGAAGCGTCTTTAATCCGTCCAGTGCAGGCATTTCCTCCGGCACATAATAAAGCTTATCTCCAAACGTGATATATTTTCCCCTCTCTGCAGGCTCTAAAACAGGCGCTGAAGGGCTTCCCGGAAGAATCTGCTTCCTTCTTTTCAGATTCTCCGCCGCAAAAACTCTCCACTCCGCTAACTCCTTTTCCGACGCTGCTCGTTGCAGACCATTCAGGGCAGACACCCGATATCCCTCCGGCACGCTCCCCGTCTTTTGCAGAGCGGCTACGAAATGTCCCTCTCCTCTCAGCCTGTGAGGATACAGCCGCAGGGTTCCCGGCAGATAAATCTCCCGGGCGAACGAGACTCTCTCTTCATTCCCCCCCTGTCCTTCCCCATAAAACAGGGTCTCATCTATCTCTGTCAGCATGAATTCCGGATGCCGCAGAAGAAAGCTTCGAATACTGCCCTCATTCTCCTGGGGTGCGAAAGTACAAGTCGAGTAAACCAGACGGCCTCCCGGGCGAAGCATCAGCGTCGCCTGCTCCAGAATATCCGCCTGCCTCCTTGCACAAAACTCCACATTCTCCGGGCTCCATTCCCCACAGGCCTCCTCGTTCTTGCGAAACATCCCTTCTCCCGAGCAGGGAGCATCCACTAAGATGCCGTCAAAATACTCCGGAAATACCCTTGCCAGCCGCTCTGGCGTCTCATTCGTCACACAGGCATTCCATATTCCCATGCGTTCTATATTTTCCGACAGAATCTTCGCCCTGGCCGGATGAATTTCATTGGAGACAAGAAATCCACGCCCTCTGAGAGCCGCCGCTATCTGGGTGCTCTTTCCTCCCGGCGCCGCACATAAATCCAAAATACGTTCTCCGGGACGCACACTCATAATTTCCGCCGGAGCCATGGCGCTTGGCTCCTGAATATAATATGCTCCGGCCTCATGCAGAGGATGCTTCCCCGGCTGCTCCTCTTTCTTATAATAGTATCCCGTTTCAGCCCAGGGCACTCTCTCTAAGTGAAAAAGAGCGGCAAGAGTCTCCAGGGGACTCTCTCCACTCTCGTTTCTTTTCAGGGTATTCAGACGCAGCGCCAGCGCCTTTTCCTGTTCATAGCTTAACAGGAAGCTTGGGTATTCTTCTCCCAAAAGCTCCTGCATCCGTTCCAAAAACTGCTGCGGCAGCATAGGCTCCTCCCATAGTCAAATCATGTTCCTGCTCCGTCCCCAGGCTCAACGCCCTGATATCACTTCCGAACGAAGCCTATAATACCGAGTAACCTTTACCGGAAAGACAGGCTCTCACCTCTCCGGTGTCCTCACAGTGAAACACCATAATCGGCTTACCGGAAGCACGGCTGAAGGACAGATAGAGATAGTCCACACTGATATTACTCTCCTGCAAATCCAGAAGCAGATGATTCAAATTACCGACCTCATCTTCCACCTCGACGCCAATTACATCCGTCAGACGACACAGATAACCCGCCTCCGTCAATGCGTCATACGCCTTCTGCGGGTCTGACACCACCATGCGGATAATACCGTATTCCGCACTGTCATTCGTCACGGAACCCAGGATATTAATCTCCTGCTCCAGCAGAATACCGGTAATCTGCTGCATGGTTCCCTTTTTGTTCTCTGCATATATGGATACCTGTTTTAACATAATTTCCTCATTTCTGCGCCGCCTGCTCCCGACGCCGGTCAACAGTTCTTATTTTAGACTCTTTGTCCGCTAAAGTCAAATCAAAATGGGAGGCTGTCCGGAAATAAACTTTACTTATCGTAATAACCGCCTGTTCTGGTTCTTATGGGGTTTTTCCGGAGAAGGGCTGTTTTGATTCTCCGGGCATATGGGTCTGGATTTTCGGCATAACTCGCACCGGTCTCAAAAATCTTTATAATCTCCACCGTCCCATCCTCTTTATATCGAATCCCGAATAAATTATAACCCGCATCAGCTTGGTTCACAAAATTACGCTCTACCTCACATTCTGCATCTATCTTGTATAGCCAATCATACAGCTTTCTTATCTCCCTTGCAGAAAATAAAGGCTTGCTTTCCGTATATTCCATTCCCTCTAAGGTTTCCAACAGTTCGTCGTCATACATTCCAGTCCAGCCGTCTAGTTGTTTTGAAAAATCATACTCCACCTGATTCCCCTGATTATCTATAAAATATCCATAATTATCATACTCCTTTGCTTCATTCATATCATGATAACGGTATATAAACAGAATCTTCTGGTCTATCCCCCTCTTCCCTCCATAGTATAACACCCCTGCACAAAGTAACAACAAAACGATTATTACACAGCTTGCCGTCAGCAAAATCTTTTTCTTTCCTCTCATTTCGAACTTACCCTCCTGGATTTGATAGATGCCTTTCCCTACATCCGGTTTTACTTATCGTAATAATCACCCATTTTAGTTCTTATGGGGTTTTTCTGGAGAAGGGCTGTTTTGATTCTCCGGGCATAAGGGTCTGGATTTTCGGCATAACTCGCACCGGTCTCAAAAATCTTTATAATCTCCGCCGTCCCATCCTCTTTATAACGAATGCCCAATAAATTATAGTCTGCATCAGCATAGTTCACAAAATTACGTTCTATTTCACATTCTGCATCTATCTTGTATAGCCAATTATACAGCTTTCTTATCTCCTTTGCA
>JAMOZS010000021.1 GCA_023667765.1 Roseburia sp.
AAGGAGAACTTCAGAACATGATAGGAAACAAAGATAAGGTAATACAAAAAAAGCAGAAAATAATAGACAGGCTCCTTGCCGAAAATAACAAACTGCGAGAACAACTAAAGGAGCTTAATCCTGATATCCTGGCAGAAAAGATGAAACTGGCAGCTGATAGCTATGATGAATATAAGAAATTGGCAGGAGAATTGGCAGCTGCCAAAAAAGAATATCTGGAAATCATCCGGGATGCCCGGCGCTATCGAAAAGAACTGGAAACAATAAAATGCCGAAAAAAATAGGCACTCAAGTGAAAAGAATCAGCTCTTATACTTCCGCCGTTTGATAAAGAGTATCACGTAAAAAATCATTTATTCGTATACTGCGGAGGGACCGACGATGAGCCACACGATATATTGCAAAGAGGCCACGACAGCCTTCCAATATATAAAAAGAACCTGAAACCCATACATTTACCGGATTTTCAGGTTCTTTTTTTCGTCGGAGTGACAAGATTCGAACTTGCGGCCTCCGCCTCCCTAAGACGGCGCTCTAACCAAACTGAGCCACACCCCGTAACACAAATGGTATTATAACCCGTCCTTCGGAAAAAAGCAATAGTTTTTTTTAATTTTGTCTGCTATTTTTTATTTTTTCCCTATTTTTTCCTGTTATTTTCTTTTTATTTCCCTTTTGCTTTCCAAGCGTTTCTCCGGCTGCTTCTCCGTTTTGTTTTCCGGCTTATTTTCCGGTTTCTTTTCCGCTCTTCCCGATACTGCCGGTTCCTTTCTCCCTGCAGCGGAGAACTCCGGCCCTTTTTTCGCATTCCTGTCGTTCACGCTGTCCCGAAGCAGAGAATAGCCCGTAGCTAACAGCGGTATAAAGAGGAGCATACCGGCTATTCCAAAAAGGCTGCCGCCCAGACTCACCGCCGCCAATACCCAGATAGAAGGCAGTCCTACGGAATTACCCACTACCCTGGGGTAAATCAGATTGCCCTCCAGCTGCTGCAAAACCAGAAATAACACCACAAACCATACTGCCAAAACAGGGTTCTCTATCATAATCAAAAAGGCTCCCACCACGCAGCCGATAAAGGCTCCCACTATGGGAATCAGCGCAGTAAAAGCAATCAACACTCCCACCATCACTGCATAGGGCATCCTGAAAATACTCATGGCAATCACAAACATGCATCCCAGAATAACCGCCTCCAAACACTGGCCAGTGATAAAATTACTGAAATTCCTGTGAAGCAGAGACATCACATACAAAACCCGCCGGTTCACCTTATCCGGCAGATAAGCCGTCAAAATACGTTTCCCCTGGTCCGCCAGCTTCTCCTTCTGGGCAAGTATGTATAAAGCAAAAATAAAACTGATGGTTCCGTTCACTACGCCGCCCACAATACTGCTGGCCACATTTACCGTAGACGTCAGCATGCTTCCCAGACCGTTCTTCAAAAATTCCGTCACAGTCGCCACAATGCTGTCCCAATTTAATTCCAGATTTTCCAGCGCCGCAACGGATTTCTCCAATTCGGGATATCTGGCGCTGAGCTCCTGCAAACGGACTGCCGTCTCGTCCAGAAAGGCCGGGAGCTTCTGTCCCAAAACCGAAACTGCCTTGGTAAGCTGGGGAACCATCGTGCCGATTACCAGGGCTACCACAATTCCCACAATCAAAATCGCAAGCAGCAGGCTTATCGGACGACCGTACTTATCTGCAAGCTTTCCCTTCCTTTTTCCGAAAAAGGTATTTTCAATCGCTTTCATGGGGAGATTCAAAATAAACGCTACCACCCCGCCATACAGAAAGGGCTTTGCAATCCCAAACGCCAGACCGATTCCCTGAAAGACCTCCTTGCTATACATCAAAAGCAGTATCAATATTGCGCCAAACACCAAGAGCCCCCGGAGCTGTCGCATTTTATCTCTCTCTAACATTCTTTTTCCCTATGCCTCTCCGCATTCCTTCTGCGCCAAGACCTGCAGCAGAAAATCCCAAACCCTCGCCGTCGAAGAAATGCTTAATTTTTCCTCCGTGGTATGAATATCCTTCATATCCGGCCCAATGGAAACACAATCCAGACCCGGAATTTTGTCCACCATAAAACCGCATTCCACGCCTGCATGAATCGCCTCCACCTGCGGCTTGCTTCCATACATTTTCTCATAAATCCCGACCATCTTCTCCCGCAGTACGGAATCTGGCTGATACTGCCAGCCCGGGTAATCTCCCGATATGAGGCAGCTTCCTCCCGCCAGCCCGGTGACGGCCCCCACCCGGGACAGCAAATACCGCTTCTTACTCTCCACGCTGCTCCGCACGGAAAACTCCGCCGTCAGTTCCTGACCGTCCAGTTGCATAATCCCCAGATTTAGAGACGTCTCTACCAGCCCCTTCACATCCGGACTCATCGCCTGCACACCGCAGGGCAGCGCAATTAAAAAGTCTGCCGCCCGACGGCTATCCTCTACGGTTACTGCCTCCGTTTCACAAAGGCTATCCGCCGTCTCCCAGATAAGCTCCACTCCCGGGTCACGAGTCTGCAGTTCCTGCTTAAGCTGCGCGGCAAGCTCCTCCATCAGCCCGTCAAAGCCTCCCTGCGCCCGGGAACAGGCTTCGGACTTTCCCGCTTCCTTATCACACTCCGGTAAGAGCACCTCCAGCTCCGCCGTCCTGGGAATCGCATTATCCGCAAGCCCGCCAAAAGCTGCTGTCAGTCTCGCCGGAAACGCCTTGCAAATACGCCAAAGCACACGGCCTGCCAATACATTGGCATTTCCTCTCTCTTTATCAATCTCCGCACCGGAATGACCTCCCTGCAGACCATCCAATTTGATTCGGCACAGGACGCCCCGAGCTGTCTCCCGGTGCAGGGGCAGACGGCACTTTATTCTGGCTCCCCCGGCGCAGCCGGCCAGAAAAATTCCCTCTTCCTCAGAGTCCAGATTAATCAGACGCTTCCCTTGCAGCATAGATACGTCGACACGGCGGGCACCCTCCATGCCGGTCTCCTCGTCCACTGTCAGCACCACCTCCAGCTTGGGATGCGCAATATCCTCTGCCGCAAGCAGCGCCATACAATAAGCTACCGCAATACCGTCATCTCCCCCCAGACTGGTATCCTTTGCCGAAAGCATATCTCCCTCCACCTTCAGCTCCAACCCCTGCGTTTTCATATCTCTGGGGGAACCCGGCTTCTTTACAGCCACCATATCCATATGCCCCTGCAGAATGACCGCGGGCTCCTCCTCATACCCTTGCGCCGCCTCTTTTATGATAATGATATTTTTCATTTCATCCTGCACGCAGTACAGCCCATGCTCCCTGGCAAAAACTGCCAGATAATCGCTGATACCATCCACATTTCCCGAACCTCTGGGAATCTTGCTGATTTCTTCAAAATACGCAAAGACGCACTTCGGCGCCAGCTCTGATAATATGCCCATCGCATCCTCCCTTGCTATCCCGCCAGACTATGTAATATGCAAAGGGGAGCCGTAACGACTCCCCAAGGCCTCCCCGAGTTGGGCTCGAACCAACAACCCCGCGGTTAACAGCCGCGTGCTCTACCATTGAGCTATCAAGGATTATAGAAAAGCTTTGCTCTTCTATTTCATAAACAGTATATCCGCAAAAAAAGATTTTATGCATCCGCTTCAATTTGTTGTGCAACCAATTGTTCGGCGCCGTATTTTTTGCGCAAAGCGGGCTTCTCTATCTTACCCGTAGCGTTTCTGGGCACCTCCGCAAAAATAATTTTTCTGGGGCGCTTGTAGCGAGGCAGTCCCATACAATATTCCTGTACCTCCTGTTCCGTACAGTTCATGCCATCCTTCACGGCAATGATTGCGCCGGTAATCTCGCCCAGACGTTTATCCGGCAGTCCTATCACCGCCACATCCTTTACCTTATCATAAGCGCTCAGGAAATTCTCAATCTGTACCGGATAAATGTTTTCGCCGCCGCTGACAATCACATCCTTCTTTCTGTCCACCAGAAAGATAAAGCCCTCCTCGTCCTGCATCGCCATATCTCCGGTATAAAGCCAGCCCTCCTTTAAGGTCTCCGCCGTAGCCTCCGGGTCATTATAATAACAGGTCATAACGCCGGGACCCTTCACGCAGAGCTCGCCCACATCTCCCTGCTTCACCTGACTGCCGTTCTCGTCCACAATCTTGCATTTCCAGCGATAACCCGGTATGCCGATTGCGCCGACCTTATGAATATTCTCCACACCCAGATGAACACAGCCGGGACCGGTAGATTCTGACAAACCATAATTCGTATCATATAAATGCTTCGGGAAATATTCCTTCCAATGCTTTATCAAAGACGGAGGAACCGGCTGCGCGCCGATATGCATCAACCGCCATTGTTCCAGCTCATAATCCTCCAGCCGCAAATCTCCTCTGTCCAGAGAATCCAGAATATCCTGAGCCCAGGGCACCAATAGCCACACAATCGTACAATGCTCCGCAGAAACGGCCTCCAGTATCTGCGCCGGGGTCGTTCCCTTTAAAAGTACAGCCCTGCTGCCTGCGCAAAGGCTCCCCATCCAGTGAAACTTGGCTCCCGTATGATACAGAGGAGGAATACACAGGAATACATCCTCCCTGCCTGTCAGATGGTGACGCTGTTCCATCTCCGCCGCCTGAGTCAGGCTCAGATGCTTATGTAGGATAGCCTTGGGAAACCCTGTGGTCCCTGAAGAAAAATAGATTGCCGCATCATCATCATCCGTCAACAATACCTTAGGCGGCTGGCTGGAGCAGTCTGCCACCAGCTCCCGATAACTCTCCGCAAAGGTAGGACAGCCATCCCCCACGTAAATCAGAAGTCTGCCCTTGCTTAATTTCTCTTCAATCGACTCGATACGTCCGATAAACTCAGGGCCAAAAAACAGTACATGCACCTCCGCCAAATCCGCACAATACTGAATCTCATCCGCCGCAAAGCGGAAATTAAAAGGGACGGCTATCGCTCCCGTTTTCAGAATGCCGAAATAAATCGGCAGCCATTCCAGACAGTTAAACATCAATACCGCCACTCTGTCGCCCTTCTGCACCCCCCGGGACAAAAGCATATTTGCCACCCTGTTCGCCTTCTCGTCAAAAACACTCCAGGTAATCTCTCTCCTGTAGGGAATCGGCGAGGTAGCCTGCACCAAATCATACTCCTTCCAGGTAGTCTTTCTCGTATCCTGCATTGTGGGATTCAACTCGACCAATGCAACTTCCTCTCCATATAATTTATGGTTTCTCTCTAATAAATCTGTAACCGGCATACTCTTTATCCTTTATCACTTTAAATTTTTACACTTTAACGATTTTAACTATGAAAGTGCATCTTTAAAATAACATGTTTTACGAAAAAAGTCAATGCAACCGCATGTTTGAAAAAAGTGCTGAAAAAAGTCAATGCAACCGCATTGACAGAACCCGGAATTTGGTCTATTCTGTTACTGATTATGCGGGTAAATAATTTATCCTATAAAGACAAATGCGCAAAAAACAGCGCAGAAATGAGGAGAATATGATAATTGATTTTCATACCCATACCTTTCCCGAGAGCATCAGTTCCAAAGTCATCCATAAGCTGAGCATGGCAGCCGCCACCAAGGCTTTTACGGACGGCTCCTTAAGCGGTCTGCTCTCCTCTATGAAGGAGGCGGGTATCGACTATTCCGTGAATCTGCCTGTGATGACCTCGCCGGAGCAGGTAGAGAAAATCAACGCCTCCATGCTGGAAAACCGCGAGACGCTTTTTTCTCAGGGAATCATAGCCTTTGGCGGGCTGCATCCCGATTATCAGGACTATAAAAAAGAACTTCGCCGGCTAAAGGCCGGAGGCATCCTCGGAATCAAGCTTCATCCGGCCTACCAGAATGTAGATTTGACGGATATCCGTATGCTGCGGATAATAGAGGCTGCTGCCGCTGAAGATTTGATTATTCTGATACATGCAGGAATAGATATCGGCCTCTACGAGCACAATTATTCCTCCGTCCCCCAAATACTACGGGTAATCCGGGAAATCGCTCCGAAATATTTCGTTCTGGCCCATATGGGGAACTGGGGCTGCTGGGATGAAGTAGAAAGCGATTTGGCCGGTGCTTTGGTATATCTGGATACCGCCTTCGCTATCGGTCCTGTCACGGCAGAGCCGGCCGCAGGCCGCCCTCCTGTCCGGAATTTCAATCTGACCGAGGAACAGTTTCTCCGAATCATACGAAAGCATGGCACAGACAAAATTCTCTTTGCCACAGACAGCCCCTGGGAGAATCAGAAGGATTATCTGAACCGCATCAGGCAAATGTCCCTGACCGAAGAGGAACAAAAACAGATTCTCGGAGATAATGCCGCGAAGCTGTTAAGGCTCTCCTGATTTTCTACCGGTCAAAAAACAGCCAGGTCCCTCAATCTTGAGGAACCTGGCTGCTTTTGTAGCATATTTCCCTTCGCACGAGTGCGCATCCTATTCTCAACGAAAGCCGCAAAGCTTTCCGGTCATATTAACAATACAGATTTCTCTTATCGATAACTCTTACAGCCTTACCCTCACTTCTGGTAATGGTCTTAGGCTCCACCACCTTTACATCCACCTTGATGCCCAGCATGGACTTCAAGCCGGCCACAATCCTCTTCTCTCTCTCGGGAACGGTCAAAGTGGGATTCTCCGCCATCTCAGGCGTCAGCTCCACCTGTACCTCGATGGTATCGCTGTTGCCCACACGGTCCACCACTATCTGATAATTAGCCTGATATCCCTGATTCAAGAGTACTGCCTCAATCTGAGAGGGCCATACGTTTACACCCTTCACCACCATCATATCATCGCTTCTACCGGTGGGCTTGTGCATACGAATATGCGTACGTCCGCAGGAACAGGGCTTTCTCGTCAAATAGCATAAATCTCTGGTGCGATAACGCAACAGCGGAAATGCCTTCTTGGTAATACAGGTAAATACCAGCTCGCCAATCTCACCCTCGGGAAGCACCTCACCGGTCTCGGGATTGATAATCTCCGGAATAAAATGATCCTCCTGAATATGCATTCCTGCCTGTTCCTCACATTCAAAGGATACGCCGGGACCGGAAATTTCGGTCAAGCCATAGATATCATAGGCCTTGATGCCCAAGGTCTCCTCAATATGATGTCTCATTTCCTCGGTCCAGGGCTCTGCGCCAAAGATACCGGCCTTTAACTTGATTTTGTCCTTTAAGCCTCTCTCTGTGATAGCCTCTCCCAGATTTGCCGCATAGGAAGGGGTACAGCAAATAATCGTTGAGCCCAAATCCGTCATAAACTGCAGCTGTCTCTCCGTATTACCAGAGGACATGGGAAGCGTCAGACAACCCACCTTATGAGAGCCTCCGTTTAATCCGGGGCCTCCGGTGAACAAACCATAGCCGTAGCAGACATGGCACACATCCTCCTTTGTGCCGCCGGCTGCCACAATGGCTCTCGCACAGCACTCGTCCCAGATATCCAAATCATTCTGCGTATAAAACGCCACAACACGGCGTCCTGTGGTTCCGCTGGTGGATTGAATACGCACGCATTCGGAAAGCGGCACCCCCAGAAGCCCATAAGGATACTGGTCCCTCAGGTCGTCCTTCGTGATAAAGGGGAGCTTATATAAATCCTCAATTCCATGAATATCCTCAGGCTTCACTCCCTGCTGTTCCATTTTGTCATGATAAAATTTCACATTGTCATAGACGAACCTTACCTGCTCCACAAGCCTCTCGCTTTGCAGCGCCTGCAGCTTCTCCACGGGCATGGTCTCAATCTCGGGTTGATAATAATTTCCCATTGTTCCTTCTCCTTATATGTTTTTATATAGTCTGAACCACTCCAAACCCCAAACTGCCCTGCCGCCCTCCTGTGACCTATTCTGCGCAGAACAGCTGTAAGTCTCACAATCCGCCGACATACTAACTAGGCCTCGCCCCGTCCTAATAAAAATGCCTGATGATTCAACTGCACGAACTTTGCCGGTACGCATTCCTCAATCGCCTTCTGCCATTTTTCCAACGGTATATCAAAATATCTGGAGAGCCTTCCCATCAGTACAATATTGACCGCCTTGGAGGAGCCTGCCTCCTCCGCCAGAGAAAGACAATCCATAGCATCCACCTGAACGCCCTGAGCCTCCAGCTTTTCAATCAAATCCACCGGATACTCCATTGCTCCGGTAATGACAGGCATAGGGTCAATCTCCTGGGTATTTACCACAATACGCCCATCCTGTCTTAAATATTCCAAATATCTGGCCGCCTCCAGCTTTTCAAAAGAGACAATGAAATCCGCCTCTCCTCTGTCAATCACAGGAGAATATACCTTGTCTCCAAAGCGCACATAGGTCACTACGCTTCCGCCCCTCTGACTCATTCCATGCACCTCAGACACCTTTACATCATATCCCTCTGACAAAAGCAAATGTCCCAGAAGCTTGCTGGCAAGCAGGGAACCCTGTCCTCCCACCCCTACTATCATAATGTTCTTTGTCATCATTTTATCCAAACCTTTCTCCTGTCTTGCTTTAATCCTGTGACTGCAGGGCGCCGAATTTACACAGCTGCTTACATACTCCGCAGCCCACGCAGAGCGTTGTATCAATCACCGCCTTGCCGTCTCTGACACTGATGGCCGGACAGCCCATGCGCATACATGCCTTACAGCCCACGCATTTCTCACAGTCCACCCGAAGCGCCTTCTCGTGCTTTACATATTTCAACAGAGCACAGGGCCGTCTGCTGATAATCACAGAGGGCTCCTCAACCGCCAGTTCTTCCTTTATGACTCTGTCGCATTCCGCCAAATCATAGGGGTCTACTACCGTTACTCTCGCAAAGCCCATGGCGCGGCACAGAGCCTCCAAATCAATCTTACCTGCCGGGTCGCCCTTAATGTTATAGCCGGTAGTGGGATTCTGCTGATGCCCCGTCATTCCGGTAATGGAATTGTCTAAAATAATCACCGTGGAATTACTCTGGTTATAAGCAATATTCGCAAGGCCCGTCATCCCGGAATGCATAAAAGTAGAATCACCGATTACCGCCACGGTTCTTCCTTCGCTCTCCTGTCCCAGCGCCTTGTTAAAGCCATGAAGAGAACTGATGGAAGCTCCCATACACAATGTCATATCCATCGCACTTAAAGGCGCCACGGCTCCCAGCGTATAACAACCGATATCGCCTAATACCGTGCATTTATTCTTTGCCAGCGTATAGAACAGACCTCTGTGGGGACAGCCCGCACACATTACCGGCGGTCGGCCGGGCAGGGTCTCCTCCAGCTTACGAAATGCAGGCGTTTCCACACCCAGCTTCCGGGCAATCAGATTCTGGGAAAACTCACCCTCCATGGGTAGAATATCCTTGCCTGTTACCTCAAGCCCCAACGCCCTGCAATGATTCTCAATCATCGGATCCAACTCCTCGATAATTACCAGCTTCTCTACTTTACCGGCAAAATCCAGAATCAGCTTTTCGGGCAGCGGGTATATCATACCCAGCTTCAAAATGCTGGCCTGATCTCCAAATACTTCCTTCGCATACTGATAACTGGTAGAAGAGGTAATGATTCCCAAACGGGTATCGCCCATCTCCACCCGGTTAAAGTCGCAGTTCTCGGCATAGGCAGTCAGCCTTCTGGTCCGCTCCTCCACCACCGGATGACGACGGATGGCATTTACAGGCATCATCACATACTTTGCTATATTTTTCTCGTATTTTTTTATCTCAGGCAGTACCCTTTCCCCCTCCTCCACAACACTCTGGGAATGGGCCACACGGGTACACATTTTTATGATAACGGGGGTGTCAAATTCCTCGGACAGCTCATAAGCCTTCTTCGCAAAGGCACAGGCCTCTCCGGAATCCGCCGGCTCCAGCATCGGAACCTTTGCCGCCATGGCATAATGACGGGAATCCTGCTCGTTCTGGGAAGAATGCATCCCCGGGTCATCTGCCACACAGATAATCATTCCGCCGTTTACACCGGTATAAGAACAGGTAAAAAGTGGGTCTGCCGCCACGTTCAGCCCCACATGCTTCATACCGCAAAAGCTTCTCCTGCCTGCCAGCGACGCGCCAAAAGCCACCTCCATAGCCACCTTTTCATTGGGCGCCCACTCGCAATAAATTTCATCATATTTTGCCGCTTCCTCCGTTACCTCCGTACTGGGTGTACCGGGATAACTGGATACCACGCTACAGCCCGCCTCATAAAGACCCCGCGCCAAAGCCTGATTACCTAACATCAATCGTCTCATGGTAAATTTCCTTCCTGTTTTCTCGTTTTGACATCCGCCCGATTCATGGTTTTGCCAAATACCGAAGCCATGGGCCGAGCCGCGCATTCCCCACCCGAAACGCCGACAAATTACGGCGTTGAGAGAAATTACGCTCGTATCATATCATAGCATTTTTTAAAGTTTTAGTAAACAAGAAAAATTCGGCATGAAGCTTCTGCAAAGGGAAAATTCAGCCTTCTATCATATCCAGAAGATTACCTGTAATATCTGCCATATTAGAAGACACTTCCTTCGTATCATGAGAAATCTGTACATTTTCCTCCACTACGTCAGAAATCTGACCAAGCTGTCTGACAGCGCGCTCCACAATATCCACATTCTGCCGTACCATATGGGATATTTCGTCTACATCCTCCCTGGAACGCTCAATATTTCCCACTACCGCCGAGAATGTATCCGCTGTTTGCTGCGTGATACTCTGCCCCTCTTTTACTGCCTGTATGGAACCTGTAATCAACTCATTCGTCTCCTTCGCCGCCTGCAGGCTTCTGGCCGCAAGTGCGCCTACCTCTGTGGCAACTACCGTAAAGCCCTTGCCAATCTCACCGGCTCTGGCCGCCTCAATGGATGCATTCAGGGAAAGCAGATTCGTCTGCTGCGCAATGGAATTGATTTCATCAATAATTTTTTCAATCTTCATGGACATATCGCTGATTTTCTGCATAGAATCCTTCAGCATCTCCATCTGTGACTGTGTTTCTCTGATTTTATCTGTGGTAGTTCCTGTAGAAGCAGAAATATCGGCAGAGGCGCTTACACTGTGCTTCAGTTCCTCCTTCAGCCGTCCCATAATCTGCTGCAAACCGGAAACCGCCTGCTTTTGCTTTTCGGTGCCGTTATATATGCTATCTGCATTTTCCAGGGTCTTTCCGGATACCTGTCCCAAATCCCCACAGACATTCTTTATATTTTCAATAAGCATCCGGTTACTCTCTACATTGGCTTCCTGCTGCTTTATGAGTTCCTCATTTTCCCGAATACTCTGACAGATACTGGCCACCATCCGGTTAATATTGTCGGAAAGCTGTTCAAATTCCGGATTTCCTTTCTCGTTTACGGTAATGTCGAAATCGCCCTCTGCAATTTTTTTCATGGAGGCAGTAATCTGATTCAGTCCCCGCACAATTTTACTTTCCACCATCCGGTTAATCATAATCAACAGTACCCCAAAAATCAGAAGCATACTGAGAGATACCACCAATGTCTGGCTCCGGCGTTCTGCATAATACTCCGAGGCGGGAAGAAAGGTTCCAATAATTGTATCACCGTTTTCCTCGGCATAATAATATCCTTTTTTCCCATCTATCCCTGCCTTGCCGCTTCCCACAAAACTCTCCGGGAAACCGGCGTCCACAGCCGACGTGCCAATCAACGCGTCGTTCGGGTGGGCAAGCAGCAGCCCGCTGGCTTTATCGATGGCATAGATATAGCCGTTTGTACCAAAATCAATATCCCTGAGCACTACAGAGATATCCGTACCGGCAAGAGTCTCCTCCAGAACCTCCGGACGCACTCCTACCTGCACCAGTCCTTTCGCGTCCTTTCTCGCCACGCCGATATACTGCATCAGAATGCCCTCCGCCACATTGAGCTGGGGCTCCTGCGCAATCTCGACGGACGGATCGTCCACGATGACCATAAACGCTCTGGCCTGTTCGCCGCTGGTCATATCAAAGCCTACATAACTGTCTATCGTACTGGAGGTAATAATTCCCTTTTCATCAATAATATGTAATTCGTTTATTTGCAGCCGGTCTCTAATCTGCTCCAGCTTTTTCTTATCGGAAGCAATAGAAGGTTCCATGGCCAGCATATCCGCAAAGGCTCTGGTTTTTGCCAGATTATCTGCATTCAGATTATCCGTAAGCCTTTGAATATTTTCCTCATTACCGGCAAGTCTTTCCCTAACGTCCACAAGCTTACTCTGGCTGGAAGCCATATTATTATGTCGGTTTGTGAAAGTCTGCAAGGTAAATATGGCGGCAATGGTGACAACAAGCGCCACAATCATATAAACAAAAAGCCGTTTTGTAAAAATTTTTTTCATAAATTTTTATCCTTTCTTCCATATTTTATAACCGTGAGCAAAACCCAAACCACCTGCTCCTGCTTCCCGGCTCTGGATTTTGCTCACGGTTTATTGCCGCTTATAGAATCCGTAAAAAATATAACAAAAAAGCAGATAACGGGAGTCGAACCCGCCTTTCCAGCTTGGGAAGCTAGCGTTCTACCGATGAACCATATCTGCATACAATCTATTAACTATTATAACACATCCGCCGGCATTTGACCAGCAGAACTTTACTATATAACAAAAAAATTAAAAAACACCCCTACGACAATGGGCAGTCAAAATTGCGCTTCTATGTAATTACGCAAGCCTTGTGGTAAACAGCCATGGAAACCGCTGCACTCTGACATGCCGCCGCCTCCATGACCGAATAGCCTAAACAGGACTGTTCTGTTCTTGCAAAGGATACAAACCTTTTATGCAATCTTGCTCTTTGCAAGCTCTGCCAGAGTCTTAAATCCCTCCGCATCATTAACTGCCATTTCAGCCAGCATCTTTCTGTTCATATCAACACCGGCCAGCTTCAGGCCATACATAAATCTGCTGTAAGACAAACCATTCATTCTTGCCGCTGCGTTGATACGTGCAATCCACAGCTGTCTGAACTGACGCTTTCTCTCTTTTCTTCCTGCATAAGAGCTGGTAAGCGCTCTCATGACAGACTGCTTTGCTACTCTATACTGCTTGCTTCTGGCGCCTCTGTATCCCTTTGCAAGCTTTAATACTCTGTTATGCTTCTTCTTGGCGTTCAAGCCACCTTTAATTCTTGCCATTGTCTTTTCTCCTCCATACCTGAATTATAAATAGGGCAAAATCTTCTTCATATTCTTTACATTGGTTGCGTCGGTAATGGCAGCCTTTCTGAGATTACGCTTTCTCTTGGTAGACTTCTTTGTCAGGATATGGCTCTTGTAAGCTTTGGCTCTCTTTAACTTACCTGTTCCCGTTACTTTAAAACGCTTCGCTGCCGCTCTGCTTGTCTTCATTTTTGGCATAACTATTTCCTCCTAAACTATTCTTAATCTATTTTAACTTCTGCGACTTATCGCTTCTCAGTTAAAAACATGGTCATGCTTCTTCCCTCTACCTTAGGCGCCTTCTCTACCACCGCAATATCAGAAAGGCTTTCGGCAAAATCGTCGAGAATATGCTTACTGGTATTCATATGCGCCATCTCTCTGCCGCGGAAGCGCAATGTAATCTTTACCTTATCACCCTTTGTCAGGAACTTTCTTGCGGCATTCACCTTTGTGTTCAAATCGTTGGTATCAATATTGGGAGACAAACGTATCTCCTTAATTTCAATCACATGCTGCTTTTTTTTGGCTTCCTTCTCTTTTCTGATTTGCTCGTACTTAAACTTGCCGTAATCTACAATTCTGCACACAGGCGGCTTCGCCGTAGGAGCAATTTTCACCAAATCCAGTCCTGCCTCCTCGGCAAGCTGCATTGCCTCTCTGGCAGACATAATTCCAAGCTGTTCCCCATCCTCCCCAATCAAACGTACTTCCTTGTCTCTGATTTGTTCGTTAATCATTAAATCGCTAATGGTCCTGCACCTCCATAAGAAAATAAAAACATGTGACAAAAAAACGGACAGCACAGCTATCCGCAAATCCTCATAATCATACCGTCATTCTCAGAAACAGTACGAAAAAGAAATAAACGCTTACTGGCTCAATTGCCGTAAGGTGAGAGCGGACACTCTGCTTGTTTTCCTACGTTTTTGAACGCTTATGTAGCATAACACAAAGACATTTCCCTGTCAATACCCCGAAATAAATTTCTTGAAGCTTCCTGAATCCTGCCGAAGAGAGGCCGTACAGCCTCTCTTCGGACAATGATACTACAGATTATTTCTCCGTAAAGGTAGCGCAGGCCGTTTCCCTGCAGTCACAGGCGCCGCAGCCCCTGATATCCACATGCTCCGCCACACATTTATAATTGCTGTTATACATACATTTTACCGCCTCACAATCAATGCTGATTGTTTTGCTGGGGTGTGACAAAGAGCTGGTATAGGCGTCATGCCCCTCTCTTACCTGGGCAAAGCTCTCACAGCAGGTATCATCACAGTCACATGCATGCTTCCCACCCACCATAATATCGCCTTTACAGCAATAACACTCCGAATTATAGGTACAATTTTCCACCGCGCATTTTAAATCCGCCATACAAACCTCCTTCTGCATTGTTCCTGCTTATTATGCAGTAGTAGTCTGTCCCGGAACGGTCGAAAATATACTATTTGTCAGCTTTTTGTTTCTCCGGCTCCTCCTTACGAATAGCCTTGGTACGAATTTCCTCTCCAATCTGAGCAATAAACTCCTGCAGAGGCTTTGCTCCCTCGTCTCCGGCGAAACGGCTTCTCACAGATACCTGCTCCTCCTCCGCTTCCTTCTGACCGACAACAAGCATATAGGGCACTCTGGCTTTTCTGGCCTCCCGAATCTTAAAGCCAATTTTTTCGGAGCGGCCGTCTGTGGTTACCAGAATCCCGTTCCTTTTCAGTTCCTTCTCCACCGAAGCCGCATAGTCGGCATACTTCTCCGATATGGGAAGGATACGCACCTGCTCAGGACACAGCCATGTAGGGAACTTGCCCTCATATTTCTCAATCAGCCAGGCCAGGGTTCTCTCATAGCAGCCCATAGAAGTTCTATGAATAATATAAGGGCGGACCTTATCCCCGTTCTGGTCAATATAATACATATCATACTGAGCTGCCAAAAGCGCATCCCACTGAATCGTAATCATAGTATCTTCTTTACCATAAACATTTCTGGTATTGATATCTAC
This sequence comes from Roseburia sp., assembly GCA_023667765.1. Taxonomy (GTDB): domain Bacteria; phylum Bacillota; class Clostridia; order Lachnospirales; family Lachnospiraceae; genus Acetatifactor. The sequence goes on from JAMOZS010000021.1 coordinate 15,183, forward strand.
CTTGGGGCCATAAAAGGCAGCCTCTCCTATATCCTCCGTAAACGCAATCTCCAGTTCCTCCAGAATCCGCCTGATGGCGCCCTCCGTCTGCTCCCAGACCTCAGGCTCCCCCATATATTTTTCACGATTATTCGGATCCCATTTGGACAGATGATAGGTCACATCCTCCTCCACACCCAGCGTCTGGAGACAATATTTCGCCAGTGCCAGACAGTTCTTAAATTCCTCCTCCATCTGGTCGGGACGCACCACTAAATGGCCCTCAGAAATCGTAAACTGACGCACACGGGTCAATCCATGCATCTCCCCGGAATCCTCGTTGCGAAACAGCGTCGAAGTCTCGCTGTAACGACACGGCAGGTCACGATAAGAGTGCTGCGTCGCCTTATACACAAAGTACTGAAAAGGACAAGTCATAGGGCGGAGCGCCATAGCCTCCTTGTCATTGGGGTCGCCCAGCACAAACATGCCGTCCAGATAATGGTCCCAATGACCGGAAAGCTTATATAAATCGCTCTTGGCCATAAGCGGCGTCTTCGTCCTCATATAACCCCACTCATTATCCTCCAGGTCCTCAATCCAACGCTGCATGGTCTGAATGATTTTGGCGCCCTTGGGCATCAGAAGCGGAAGTCCCTGGCCAATCACATCAACGGTAGTAAACAGCTCCATCTCCCGGCCCAGCTTATTATGGTCACGATTTTTGATATTTTCCAGAAATACCAGATACTCCTCCAGCTCTTCCTTCTTAGGAAAGGCAGTTCCATAGATACGCTGGAGCATCGCCTTATTGGAATCTCCTCTCCAATAAGCGCCGGAAGAAGAGGTCAGCTTAAACGCCTTAATCCCCTTCGTGCTCATCAGATGAGGGCCTGCGCATAAGTCCACAAATTCGCCCTGACTATAGAAGGAAATCTCCGCATCCTCCGGCAAATCCCTTATCAGTTCAACCTTATAAGGCTCACCCTTCTCTTCCATAAACCGAATTGCCTCTTCTCTGGACAGCGTAAATCTCTCCAGCTTCTCTCCCTTTTTAATGATTTTTTTCATCTCCGTCTCCAGAGCGTCCAAATCCTCTCTGGAGAAAGGCGCATGGTCAAAATCATAATAAAAACCGTTCTCTATGCTGGGGCCAATCGTAAGCTTTGCCTCCGGAAACAAATTCTTAACTGCCTCCGCCAGTACATGGGAGGTCGTGTGGCGGATGACTGCCAGACCTTCCTTATCATTGGCTGTGCAAACGGAAAGCTCACAGTCCTCTGTCAATACCGTTCTCAAATCCACCACCTTGCCATTCACCCTGCCGCAGCAGGCAGCTCTGGCCAAACCCTCACTGATGTCCAGCGCAATTTCATATACGCTTTTGCTCTCTGCATACTCTTTCACCGAGCCGTCCTTCAATGTAATCTTCATTTCCGTTTCCTTCCTTTCCGGGGTAAAGCAGGCAGTACGCTTTGCCTCTCCTGTCTCTACTATTCCTATTACAGATTACAGGGAATCAAAAGTCCCCTGCAATTTCCATTGCAAGGGACGTAATATACGCGGTTCCACCCTTGTTGCAGATACCTGCTGCCTGCGGACAACGCCTTCTTAAGCCTCTGTCCTGTACCTGCCACTTCATTTGCTCATAACGGGAGCCTCCGGGCTGTTTGGTTATCAGCCGCTCAGAGCCGGTTTTCAAATATAATCCGGCGAAGCTGTTTCCAGCTCCTGTCTGCTGCTACGCCACAGGACAGCTCTCTCTGACGCCCTCATATATCCTACTGTTCTCTTCAACGCTTTTATTCCTATGAGACAATTATAATTTTGTATTATAAACCGATTCTTTGAAAATGTAAAGCCTCAATTTTCAGCGCCTTCCCTTTCAGGATAATTAACTCCTGTTAATCTCCCCTGTAATATACCCCTCCACATCGCCTCTGGGCATATCGAGAGATACCGCCAATTCACCATACAGATTGTCCTCCGCCAATCGGAAATACTTGGCGTCCACGGCGGTAACCTTGCGGCCTGCCTCCAGGCGCTTCTGTTTGCGCAGATAGATGGTCTTAATAATCCGTATCCATTCCTCACAGCTGTTACTGCGCATACAGCCCTTGTATTCCTGTTCGAGAAGCTTATCATTGGTAATGGTAATCAGCGGAATATCCGGTATCTCCTTAATGAGTATCCTGGCCTGCTCATTGGATAACACCCTGCGGATGGATTCCTTCCCGGTATCTACCGGCACATACACCGTGCTTCCCGCCATATAAACCGGCTTTAATATATAATATTCCCTATCCTTATCCACACCGGAAATATTCAGCGTAGTAATGTCCTCCACCACACAAACACCCTTATTGCCGCATACAACATATTCACCTTTTGAAAACACCCGAACCACCCTTTCTACTAATATTTACCATTCCTGTTCCTTATTTTAACCCGTTTTCACGCAGTTATTCAGAATCGAAACATATTTGTACTTCTATTTTATCAGATTCTGCTAAAAATGTCAGTAAACTTTCGGGTCGTCTGTCATTTTTGTGAATAGTGCGCAGATAAATCCCATAATTATTTGTGCAAATCTTCTCCCTTTTCCGGAGGAGAAAACGCCCTTTTCTTCTCTGCCATCATATAATAGATAACAATCAGAAACAGGCAGCAGCACCATATGCCCCTTTCTCCGAACATATTTATCATACTGTGGCCAAATAATACGCCCACCAAAAAAGCGACTGCCGCCGTTATCGCCAGACGAACCCGGCCTTCCCCTCCGACAGACAGACGTCTCCCAACCTCCGCTAAAACACCCCAGGTAAACGCGAGCAATATATCGGACAGCTTACCGGCTTCCCCCGCCAACAGCCCTACGGCAAAAATATCCATGGCTCCAATCAGTACTGCCGTCTGCTGCCAGCGCATCCCCTCAAACTGCTGATATACTCTTCGAATCAGTTCTGCGGCAAGCGCTCCTGCCGCGAATGCCAAAATCGGCCACAGAAAGGCAGGAATTTCCGCTTTCCTTCCATTCACCGCACATAGAACTATCTGTACTATATTTCCCGGCTGAAGAACCGCAAATATCCCGCCCCGAAAGAAAAAGCTGTAATACTCCGCCATTCCGGCCGAAACCGACAAAAACAGAAGCAGATTCCTTATTTTCTTGTAAGTCTCCTGTGACTTCGTCACACTGTCATAAATCTCATTTTCCATCGCAAAACAATCCTTTTGTCAAAAAATATCCTTCTTCCTTTTCCTATCTGAAAGTTCCAATAAATATGATAATTATATCACCGAAGAATATACCGTGTCAATTTTCGCACAGCGAAAACTCAAGGCAGACGTAACAGTTCAGGCAGACAAAGGGTATTCACAAAATCAAAAGTATGATACAATATTCGTAAGTAAGGCTTCCGATTCAGGGAACCGTCACCGTTCTGCAAAGGAGTGTGGATTTATGAAAAGAAACCTAACAAGAATACTAGCCGTATTGATAGCCTGTCTGCTTCTGGCAAACGAATTCCCGCAGACGGTTTTCGCTTCCACCACAGGCACATCATTGATTGACGCCCAGAAAAAGGTCTGGAATATTATTAATACATATGCCGACCCGGACTATTTTTTGGAGGATGTCTATCATTACAGAACAAACCTGATTGGGAAAAAGGAGATGACGGACGCCCAATACAAGGAATTACGTCAGGCAGCATTAAAGGCAACGAAAAAATGTACCACGCAGTATGAAAAGATTCAGGCAATCACAGAGTTTGTTGCCAATCGGGTTTATTATGATTATCAATACTATTATGACAAGACAAATCATACCACCTATATTAAGCCCTACGATGTCTATCAATACAAACGTGCAACCTGCTCCGGCTATACCAGTCTTACAACGACGCTGCTTGTGTCCATTGGCATCCCCTGCATGGAATTATACAGCTACAACCATACCTATAACGCCGCCTATGACAGCACAAGCCAAAGATGGATTTTTATAGATACCACATGGTGCAGCAATAACAGATACGGTCATCCCGGAGACAGCAAAAAACACCACACACAAAAGGCCTCCCTAAGCTGGTTCGATAAAACGCCGGAGGAACTTGGCGCCGATTTGTCCCATTGTGTCTACTGGGTAGACGGCCTGACAGATAGAAAAAACAATTCCGCCTATTACAGATTATGTACCGGGCATGATTCCTTTTATGACTATTATACAGGCTGGAAAGATGTAGACACCTGGTATCTGAGCATCGCCGGCGCCAGAAAGAATAATCTGAAAGCAGTCGCCGGTTTTGCCGGTCTGGAAGTGCGCAGCGTCCAATGCGATCCCAGACAGCGCGGAATGATAAAAGACGATAACACGCTCAAAACAGTAGATTTATCCGCAACAAATATTTCCTCCATCGAGGGCAAGTCCTTTGAGCGATGCCGTGCCTTGACAAGCGTTACCTTTCCCTCCTCCCTGACCACAATCGAGACGTCCGCATTTGCCTACTGCAACAAATTAAAAGAAATTAATCTTTCGGGGACAAAGGTCTCTTCCATCGGTTATAGCGCATTCCTGGGATGCAACGCGGCAAAAATGATTTTACTGCCCTCCACGGTGAAAACCATTAACGACGGCGCTTTCCTATGTTCCGCCTCCTCCAGTGTTAAAACCACCGTTATCACCCCTCTTTCCAAAAAGAAGCTCGGACTTGCAGAGAACCAAAAAAAGATATGGGGCGGTCGGAGCGTAACGCTCAATCGGAATGTCTATACGATAGAATTCATCGGAAATAAGGCAACCAGCGGCCAAATGTCTAAAACCCTCTGCGGCAGGGGAGTTCAAATGAAGCTCCCGGCCAATCAGTTTAAACGCAGCGGCTACACCTTTACCGGCTGGAGCACAAAAAAGAACGGCAAAGGTACGCTTTATAAAGACAAAGCATCCATCAAAAATCTTGCGAAAAAGAACAAAACCGTCAAACTGTATGCCCAGTGGAAGAAGAACAAAAAATAGCCGAAGCCTTTATTGACATTCATCTGTCAATAATCGCCTTACTTCTCCACTTACCTTTGAAATACCGCACTACGCAGACAACGGCGGTGGTCACCCAGGTAGCGCCGGTAGTAACCCAGATGCCCCAATAGCCCAAAAACGGAATCCGTGTCAGGACAGGCGCATATATAATACGGCAAGCCACCTCCGTAATACCGTTCAACATGGCGAAGCCGGTATCCCCGCAGCCGTTCAAAAGCGCTCTCGGCACATAAATCATGCCCAGGCCAAAGTAACAGAGACTGGTTATCCGCAGCGCACGACCTGCGATTTCTATCACTTCCGCCTCCTTGACAAAGATACCTACAATCTGCTCTCCAAACAGATACGCCACCGGAATAAGCGCCAGGCTGAAAACCAAAGCCATCAGAACAGCCTGGCGAAAGCCCTTCTTTACCCTTTCTATTTTTCCGGCTCCCATATTCTGTCCCGAATAGGTCGTGAGCGCCATTCCCAGGGAGCCATAGGGCTGCTGTACCACCTGTTCGATTCTTCCGGTAATCGTATAAGCCGCCATCACCGTATCACCAAAGGTATTCACCACCCCCTGCAGAGCCATACAGGAAATTGCTATCATGGAATTCTGCAAAGCCACCGGCAGTCCCAGTTTGAAGGAACGGATGATAATCGCCTTATGGGGTCTCAATTCCTCTCTTGTCAGTCTGAAATACGATACTTTGTGATAAGCGTAGAGCAGGCAGGTAACTGCCGAAACTGCCTGAGCGATAATCGTGGCCAGCGCCACGCCAAAAACTCTCCAATCCAGAACCAGCACAAAGGTCAAATCCAATACCACATTCACAATACTGGATAAAATCAGAAAATATAAAGGAGTTCTGGAATCACCCAAGGCCCGCAGAATCGCCGATGCACCATTATAAAGGGCTATTCCCACTATCCCCAGACAGGTCGTTCTCATATAAAGAATCGAATCTCCGATGATATTATCGGGAGTTGCCAGAAGCCGAAGCAGCACAGGAGCCAGCAGCACCCCTGCCACGCTGACGGTAAGCGCCGCCGTTACCAGCACATAAAAAGAATTGGCAATCGTGCTGCGCACCTTCTTCTCATCTTTTGCGCCAAAATACTGGGCCACAATAATACCGATTCCGATTGCAAGACCCGAGCTTAAGGAAAAGAACAGGAAATTCATAGAACCGCAGGTTCCCACCGCCGCCAGAGCGTTCTTTCCCACAAAATTGCCTACCACAATAGAATCCACCATATTGTATAACTGCTGGAACAGATTTCCCAACAAAAGAGGCAACGCAAACTTCACAATATGCTTTGCCGGACTTCCGGTGGTCATATCCGTTATATTCTTTGTACTCATAACTGCTTACCTTCTTTTATATCCTTTTTCTATCTTTTTTATTATCCTTTTTCCTTTATATTCCCGAAGCTGGGCTGCCTGCTGCTACTCTACTTCAGTGTCAGCTGCTGCTCTGCCATGCCCTCCGTCAGCTTTAGCGCAGCGCTTCTCCCATTCGCCGTAACCAGATAATCGCCCTTAAAGCCTTCTGCCTCCGCAAAGCCGTTCTCATCGGTAAAGATTTCACAATCCGTCCACCATTCACCCTTAATCAGCTCCATAAGCCTCTTATAAACCGGCTTGACGCTATTATCCCTGTGAAGCACTCCGCTGGGTGCGTTTAACCATGCCCCGTCCGTAAAATCCCAACCGGTAATCGCCTGCACCTGAGGATGAGCAAACAGAATTCGATACATCTCCTCCGTCTGCCTCATCTGCCTCTCCTCTCCCTCGGGAGTGGAAGCGTCGTCCTCATACCTAAAGTCATTTAAATCCGTGATTTCCGGCGGCACAAGCGGCCCGGAGACCAATGTATTCTCGGTAAAATGTATCGGCAGACCAAAATGCTCATAGCGCTCCAATACCTGCTCCAGCTTCTCTGCCCCCCAATATCCCTGATGCTGATGGGACTGAATACCGATAGCGCTAATAGGCACACCGGCGCATAGACAACCGTCAATCAATATTTCATAGGAAATAGAAGTATTAAAATCATTCAGCAAAAGCTCTGCGTCCGGATTGGCGGCCTTTGCAGCCCCAAAGACCTCCCGGATAAGTCCCACTCTCCCGTATTCCTTGCATATACGAGTGACGGCATTATCATATCTGTCAAAAACAGGCATAATCACAACCTCATTGATGACGTCCCACATATCAATCATTCCCTGAAAGGCCGTGACATCACGGGTAATCCGTTCCAATTGCTTTTTTAATATGGTTTCATTATCATATTTCATCAGCCAATTCGCGCAGCTCGTGTGCCAGCAGAGAGGATGTCCCTTTATCTTCACACCGTTCTCCTGCAGAAATTTCGCTGCATTTCTGCGGCTCGCAGTCTCCGGCTTCCCCTCCTCCGGCTCAAAACCACCCCAGTAAAAGGGAAGGGTGCCGTAGTTATACAGGGCCAGCCATTTATCGATTCTGTCCTTCAAAAACTCCCTGTCCTTTCCTTCGGCGGGATTGGCATAACCAATGGTGTCAAACGCACCGCAGCCAAAAAGGAACTCATGCCTCGTCTGCTTCAGGGTCAGCCTGCTGTTCGCAACAGGCTGACCCTGCGCGTCCGTGATATGTAATCTGCATTTTGCTCTTCTATGAGCCAATCTACTGTAATCCTTCATAATATGCCCCCGTTTCTGCGCTGTCTCTGGCGCCTCGTACAATACTTCGCCATGATAACCGACGTCTTTTCGATATCAAAGGGATTATACTCAATTTTTGCCTTATGTGCTACCTATACTTTGCGGGAGACTGCTTATTTTTTGTCATTTTTCCTATTTTCTCAGAAAATTACATGCCCTTGACTTTTCACGGCTTTCCTGTAAACTAAGGATAGGTTGATTCCAGCGGTGTACGCGGATTTACGCCGCTTGTCAAAAATAAGACACAGAAGGGACTGCAAAAAATGACTCATTCCAAATGTTTTGAAAATCTATATTTTCGTCCCACCGTAAACACCATATCAGCCTTTCCCCCTGTTTTCCCTTTACATTGGCATAAATATGTGGAAATTCTTGCACTTCCCATGGATGCACCAAATACCGGGGCCTTGCGGCTTCGTGTTCATCAGACGGACTACCTGCTGCATCCCGGCTGCCTTCTCTTCGTATGGCCCGGCGAATTACATGAGATTCTCCAAAATAAAGGGGGATTGATTGGCCTGCAGTTTTCACCCCTTCTCCTGAACGAGCTGCCGGACTTCGCCCCTTTTCTTCATCTGTTCCGCAACTGTCACTATATCAGCCCGGAGAGCTCTCCTGCTCTGGCGGAAAACATACAGGCCCATATACAGCATATTTTAAAGCTTCAGTCCGCCCCCGGCAATTTCCATGACGTAGAGGCTCTCATCTGCCTGCTGGAGCTGTTTATGGAACTGGGAAAACATATCGAAAACACACTTGCCAGAGATATTGCGCAGGGCTCCGGCAATGCCGGCAAAACACTGGAAAAAATCAATGCTGCCTGCAGCTTTATCTCCCAAAACTGCGAGCAAGAATTAACTCTGGAGACCGTCGCTGAGCACATCGGCTTCAGCGCCTGTTATTTCTCCAGAGTCTTTAAACAAACCACCCATTATAATTTTGTAGAATATCTGACGATGCAGCGGGTTAAACGGGCCCAGGCCCTGTTAGCCGATTCCCATATCGCCATCACAGAGCTGGCCTACCAATCCGGCTTTAAGAGCATCTCCACCTTTAACCGGGTATTCCGACAGCTAAGGGGCTGCTCACCCAGCGAATACAGGAAATACTATCTCGAAAATATTACCTGAGACTGTACCAGCTTTGCGGCCTTGGTCCAGCCGACCAGGCCGGTCAGTTCCCGTTCATCTTCACCAGCTTTGCGGCCTTGGTCCAGCCGACCAGGCCAGTCAGTTCCCGTTCATCTTCACCAGCTTTGCGGCCTGGTCGGCGGCAATGCAGGCATCAATGATTTCCTGGATGTCTCCGTTCATAACCTTATCCAGCTTATAGATGGTCAGTCCGATACGATGGTCCGTCACACGGCCCTGGGGGAAATTATAGGTACGGATTTTCTCGGAACGGTCGCCCGTTCCAATCTGGCTCTTTCTAAGCTCCGCCTCCGCGTCATGACGTTGCTGCTGCTCCATATCATAGAGCTTTGCCTTTAACAGCGCAAAGGCTTTCGCCTTGTTCTGCAGCTGAGATTTTTCCGTCTGGCTGTATACTACGATTCCCGTAGGATAATGGGTCAAACGTACTGCGGAATCCGTGGTATTGACACATTGTCCGCCGTTTCCCGAAGCACGCATGACGTCTATTCTGATATCCTTTTCGTCGATTTCAATATCAATATCTTCATCCACCTCAGGCATTACCGCCACACTAATTGTAGAAGTATGAATACGTCCGCCGCTCTCTGTCTCCGGCACACGCTGTACGCGATGCACACCGCTCTCATACTTCATAACGGAATAGGCGCCCTGACCATTAATCATAAACTGCACTTCCTTCATCCCGCCAATTCCGATTTCGTCCACGTTCATGGTCTCCACTCTCCAACGGCGGCCCTCTGCGTAATGCACATACATGCGATATATCTCTGCGGCAAACAGCGCCGCTTCATCTCCTCCTGCTCCGGCCCGGATTTCCACGATGACATTCTTATCATCATTCGGATCCTTGGGAAGCAGCAGAATCTTTAATTCCTGCTCCAGCTCCTCCACCCGTTTTTTGCTGTCGTTCAGGGTTTCCTTCAGGAGCGCCCGCATCTCCTCATCGCTCTCCTCCTCCAGCATGGACAGAGAATCCTCTATCTCTTCCCTGCATTTCTTATATTCCTTATAGGTCTCCACAATAGGCGTCAAATCGCTCTGCTCCTTCATCAGTCTGCGGAAACGCTCCTGATTGTTGGTCACTGTGGGCTCGTTTAATTCCCCCATAATTTCTTCAAAACGTATTAATAAATCTTCCAGCCTGTCAAACATTTCTTACCTCGTTTCCTCTAAAAAAGTGCCGTACACTACCCTGTCCAGCCCCGAAAAATCCTGCGCCACCTGTATGTCTGCAAATCCGGCCTGCGCCATCAATCCAACCACCTCCGCCGCCTGCTCACAGCCAATCTCAAAATATAGTCTGCCTCCCCGGTTTAAATAAGGTCTGCTCTCCCTTATAATCCTCCGATAAAAATACAGACCATCCTCCCCTCCGTCCAGCGCCATCCGAGGCTCATAATCTCTCACCTCAGGCATCAGAGTGTTTATTTCTGCGGTTTTGATATAGGGAGGATTTGAGACAATCACATCATATTTGCCTTCCGCCTTCTCAAACAAATTGCCCTCCAAAAAGCAAACGGTCTCCTGGGGAATCAGTCTTTCGGCGTTTTCACCTGCCAGCGCCAGCGCTTCCTTTGAAAGGTCCACGCCCACGCCCCTACAGTCATTGGAATAATATAAAAGACTGATGAGAATACAGCCGCTGCCCGTACACATATCCAGAATACTCATACCATCGTGCAGCTCCCGCATGACCTCCTCTACAAGGATTTCCGTGTCCTGCCTGGGAATTAACACCCTGTCGTTTACTCTGAAGGTCAGCCCCATAAACTCCTGCCGTCCTGTCAACTGCTGTAACGGAACATGCTCTGCCCGCCTTGCCAGAAGCTCCCGGTACAGAACCTCTTCCTCTGCCAAAACCGCCCTGTCCCCATGAGCCAGCAGCGTATTCCGGTTGGTATGGCACACAAACTCCAAAAGCAGCCTTGCATCCCATGCCGCCTCCTCTATCTCCGCCTGCTCTAAAAGCAGACGACCTTCCTGATACAAGCTTTGATAATCCATAGCCCCTGTCCTTCCTTTATCTTAAAAGATACCGAATCTTAAAAGACAGAAGGACGCTAAGACTCCCTCTGATTTTCCGTCTCCTCTTCGTCTGCCTCATAGGCAAAGTTTTCCCTCAGATATGCTTTCCAGTCAAACACGGCCTCCACGGAAGCGATAGCCACCTCCACCATGTCTTTATCCGGCTCCTTCGTGGTCAGACGCTGTATGAACATACCCGGCGCCGATAAAATCCTGACAAATACATTATCGCTGCGGCCGGCCAATCTAATTATCTCATAGGAAATTCCCGCCACCACCGGCATCAACAGTATCCGACAAAAAATACGTTCGAATATACTTTCCGCGCTGATAATAAAGAACAGCAGAATGCTCACGATAAGCACAAAGAAAATAAAGCTGGTGCCGCATCTTCTGTGCAGTCTCGAGCTTCTCATCACATTGCCCACGGTAAGCGGCCTGCCCCTCTCAATGCAGTTGATGCACTTATGCTCCGCACCATGATACTGATATACTCTGCGAATATCCTTCATCAGGCTGATTCCTCCTACATAAAGCAGGAAAATTAAAATACGAATCCCCCCCTCAATCAATGTCATCAAGGATTTATTGCGAATATATTTTTGAAACAGAGAAGTGACAAAATACGGCAGCACAATAAAAATCCCCACCGCAAGCACTACTGCAAGCAGCATGACAAAGGCAGTCACAAGCTTCTCCGCCTTGTCCCCCAGCAGCTTTCTAAGCGTCCTGTCAAACTTTGTCTCCTCCTCATCCTCCTCATAGAACGAAGAAGAAAAATTCAGTACCTTCATACCAAGCACCAGAGAATCCACAAAGTTAAAGACTCCTCTGACGAAGGGAAAGCTTTTAAAACCGCTGTCCTGCCCGGTGCCTCTGTAATTCTCTACCTCCACAGCAATTTCACCATTCGGCTTTCTCACAGCCACGGCATACTTCTCTTTGTTTCTCATCATCACGCCTTCCAGTACGGCCTGTCCGCCGATACCGGAATAACATTTTCTTTTTCTTACCGCCATACTGCCATCTCCATTTATATCATCTATAAGGCTTGCAGAAAACAAAGCATTCTGTTCCAAACCTTTACTGTCCAAAAAAGGTTGAGATAGAAAAACCTCAACCTTTCGCTCACATTTCTATTTAACACCGTATTTCTTGTTGAACTTATCAATACGTCCGTCGGCTCTCGCTGTTTTCTGCTGGCCTGTGTAGAATGAATGGCATTTGGAGCAAACCTCTACATGAATCTCAGGCTTCGTGGAGCCGGTTACAAATGTGTTACCACAGTTACAGGTTACTGTAGCCTGGTAATATGCGGGATGGATTCCTTCTTTCATCTCTTTCACCTCTCTATTATCATTGACGTTATATTTGTGTTCTCATCCTCACTGCCTATGGAACCACAAACAGCGGTATTATTGTAACACAGGTATTTATGTCTTGCAAGAGCTATTTTAAATAAATTTGTTCTTTTTTACCATTCCGACAAATTCCATATTATTTCGAGTGCGCGCAAACATATCCAGAATACGGTCTGTGGCTTCATCGGATTTCAGGCCGTTCAATGCCTTACGCATAATATTGATGGCTTCAAGCTCCTCCCCGGAAAGCAGCAAATCCTCTCTTCTGGTGCCGGATTTTGCCAAATCAATAGCCGGAAAAATACGTTTCTCAGAGAGCTTCCTGTCAAGCACCAGTTCCATATTGCCCGTCCCCTTAAATTCCTCATATACCACGTCGTCCATCTTACTGCCCGTATCCACCAGTGCAGTCGCCAGAATTGTCAGGCTCCCGCCCTCCCGCATATTTCTTGCGGCGCCGAAAAAACGCTTGGGCATATGCAGCGCCGAAGGGTCCAGACCGCCTGAAAGCGTACGTCCGCTGGGGGGAACCACCTGATTATAGGCCCTGGTCAGACGGGTAATGCTGTCCAAAAGAATCACCACATCCTTCTTATGCTCCACCAGTCTCTTTGCGCGCTCAATCACCATCTCGGACACTCTTTTATGATGCTCCGGCAATTCGTCAAAGGTAGAATAAATTACCTCAACATTCTGACCCATAATCGCCTCTTTGATATCCGTTACTTCCTCGGGCCGTTCGTCAATCAGCAAAATCAACATATGCATCTGAGGATTGCTGCGCAGCACGGACTTCGCCACCTCCTTTAGCAAGGTTGTTTTTCCCGCCTTGGGCGGAGATACAATCATTCCACGCTGTCCCTTACCCACCGGACACACCAAATCCATAACTCTCATAGCCACGCTGCTGCCGGGCGTCTCCATCCTGATTCTCTCATTGGGAAAGATGGGCGTCATATCCTCGAACGCCATGCGCCTCGCACATTCTTCTATGGTATAGCCGTTGATTGTGCGAATAAACAGCAGCGCGCTGAACTTCTCCTGCTGGGTCTTTACCCGCTTGTTTCCCCAAAGAATATCTCCGGTTTTTAACCCAAAGCGCCGTATCTGACTGGGCGCCACATATACATCATTTTCTCCCGGCAGATAATTCTCACATCGGATAAAGCCATAACCGTCGGGCATCACCTCCAGAATACCGCTGGCCTCCTCTCCGCTGTCCAGCTCTCGGGGATACTGATTCTCATAATATATTTCATTGCGGTAATTCTTTTCTCTGTCTCCCTCGGATACGGCGGCTCTTGGCGCTGTCTGGGCAGGTCTTGGCGCATTTTCCGACTTGGAAGACGTCGACGGTGCAGGAGCAGACGGTGCCTGCACCGTCTGGGCAGGTCTGAACTCATTTTCCGCCCCGAATGTGGCTGCTGCCGGTGCCGTCTTTACGGCCGCCTCTCTTTTCAAACGCTCATCCTCCGCCAGCATGGCCTCCACCACATCCTTCTTTTTCATGGTGGAAGTGCCTTTGATTCCACGTACCTTCGCAAGCTCCTTTAATTCTGTCAACGGCAATGATTCATACTTTTCTCTCATATATTCCTCCTGGTTTTGCGACAGACTTCTCCACCGCCTTTTACATCCTTACTTTCCGTATCACTGTTGTTTCCTTAATATATAATGAGGGGGTATCTCTGACAACTCATATCTGGCAGATTGCACAAAATATCACACACTGTCTGCTCCGTCGAACAAAACATCATCATAAATCAGCGCATACTTCACAAATTTATAAACTGTCATGGGGTTGTGTCAAGACTTGTCATGGAGATGTTCAACACGAATGTACAATCACATTTCTTTCTGTATTATAATACATTTCCTCCCAAATAGGAAGTACTAATTCAAAAACTTGCCAAAAAAAACTTGCGGATACCCATAAACTATTATATGATACTTATGCGTGAACACGCAGAAAAGAGGTAATTTCATGACAGCAAATGAAAAAGCGCTTTTAAAACATGAAGAATCGGTAGTTTGACAGCCTAATCTTACTCAGGACTTTCCAAAGCCAGCAATGGCTTAATTTTTTTGTCAATTTCTAAATTTATATTTGCACGTTACATACGAATACTGTATAATGTAAATATATAACACAGAAAGGATGGGAACATTTTATGGATTATGATGATTATAGCAAGGCATGTGATAAGATAAGGACAGAGAACAGTAAGTATCTCAATCTTTTTGAACAGGCCCTGGTTGAAGATGGCCTTAAGGACAGCACCATTAAGAGGCATTTATCGAATATTGACTTCTATATAAATGATTTTCTCCTGTACGAAGAACCTCTTACGATTGACCACGGTATAGGCAGGATTGATTCCTTCCTTGGCGACTTCTTCATACGCAAATGCATGTGGTCTACGCCCGGAAATATAAAAAGCACGGCTGCAAGTATTAAAAAGTTTTACAAATGTATGATGGAGCGCGGGATTGTGAAAAAAAGTGACTATGAATTCCTATGCTCTGAAATCAGAGATGGGATGGAAACATGGCAGGCTGACTGTGCTATCTATAATGATCCTGATGAACCGAATCCATTTGCCTTTTTCTTTTGATGGGGGACAGCTATGAGACTTGGATGGACGAAAAACAAAAATTCCACAACATACCGTGCCGTAAAAACAGTGCGTGTGGATGGGAAAAATAAGACGCTTCCCATAAAAACCTTTGGATCTGATAAATTCATATGTGCAACCTATCATGTAACTGATGCCAAAGCATGGGCGAAGGAACAGGTCCGGCTGATGAACGAAGCCGAAAAAGAGGACTCCGCAAAGTTCAACATTGAACTCTGCGCCGGAACAGACCTGGCGATGGGTGAACAAAGGCGTTTTAATGGCGGATATCTTTTCCTGCAAGACATTTATTATGAGTTGGGACTGCATAAGATATGCCGTGCAATCTCTGGCAGACATCTTTTTGAGTATGATCTCAATGACATACTCTCGCGCCTCATCTATACGAGGATCCTTTACCCCTCATCAAAGAAAAGCAGTTTTGAAGAATCAAAACGATTTATAGAACAGCCGTCATTTGAGCTTCATGATATTTATCGCGCGCTGTCTGTTATGGCGGAGGAATCCGATTACATCCAGAGCCGCCTCTTCAAAAACAGTTCCGCCATCCAAAAGAGAATGACACAAGTGATTTACTACGACTGCACCAACTTCTATTTTGAGATTGATGCCGCCGAGGATGACAAGCAGTTCGGCAAGAGCAAGGAGAACCGCCCTCTTCCGATTGTGGGGATGGGGCTGTTCATGGATATGGACGGCATCCCCATATCCTTCTCTGTCTATCCGGGCAACAGAAATGAGCAGATGACTATGATCCCATTAGAAGAAAAGATGCTTTCCGACTTCGGAATGTCAAAGTTCATTGTCTGCACGGATGCCGGTCTTTCGTCCGCTACCAATCGGGTATTCAACACTTATGATAAAGAGGATGGAACCCGTGGCTTCATCACAACGCAGCCGATAAAAACGCTGAAAGCATTTTTGCAGGAATGGTGCCTTGCCGATGATGGGTGGATTCTTGACGCAGATAACTCCGGTAAAAAATATAAAATATCTGAATTAGACGATGAACTGGACAAAGACAAGGTCTTTTACAAGATGAGATGGATCAAAGAAGAAGGGATTATCCATACAGACAAAGGTGATAAAAAACAAGTCATCGAACAAAAGCTCATCGTCTCGTATTCCATTAAATACCGTAACTTTCAGCGTCGTGTGCGGCAGGGCCAGGTAGAGCGCGCAATAAAAATGGTAGAGGCCGGTTGTACTTGCGCCGGCAGGAAAAAACAGAACGACCCTAAGCGGTTTATAAAAACCAATCATGCAACAGAAGAAGGTGAGGTGGCGGAAATATCTGCCAGCTACATAGACCAGTCCATTATTGAAGACGAAGAAAAATACGATGGTTTCTATGCAGTGTGCACGAATCTCGATGACAGCATAGGAACTATAGTAAAAGCAAACAAGCGCCGTTGGGAAATCGAGGAATGTTTCCGGATAATGAAGACAGACTTTGAGTCACGCCCTGTATATTTAAAACGTCAGGACAGGATCTCGGCGCACTTCATCACTTGTTTCATTGCGCTTATTGTATACCGATATCTGGAAAAAAAGTTGGACAATAAATATACCATCGACCAGATACTTCCAACCCTGCGGGAAATGGATTTCATGAAGTATGAGGGCAAGGGGTATCAGCCAGTATACACAAGAACAGAGATTACAGATGCATTGCATGAGGCATTCGATTTTTGTACGTCAAAACAGATTGTTCCTATAGCTAAGATGAGAAATATCTGCTCACAGACCAAGAAATAGATTGTGTAACGTGCATTAATAAGATAAATAAAATTCTCGCAAGCCACCACCAGAGCGGTCCGCGAGAATTTTTACCTTAAAAGACTGTCAAAGACGGGATTTCCTCCCAAATAGGAAGTACTAATTCAAAAACTTGCCAAAAAAAACTTGCGGATACCCATAAACTATTATATGATACTTATGCGTGAACACGCAGAAAAGAGGTAATTTCATGACAGCAAATGAAAAAGCGCTTTTAAAACATGAAGAATGGAACGGTAAAATAGAAACAGTCTCCAAATCCCCCGTGAAGTCCAGAGAGGACTTAGCCATCGCTTATACTCCCGGCGTTGCCGAGCCCTGCAGGGTAATCGCCGCAGACAGGGAAGCGGCATATAAATATACCATGAAGGCCAATACCGTAGCAGTCGTATCAGACGGAAGCGCCGTGCTGGGGCTGGGCAATATCGGTCCCCACGCGGCAATGCCGGTTATGGAGGGCAAGGCTGTATTATTCAAGGAATTCGGCGGCGTCAATGCGATTCCCATCTGCCTTGATACGCAGGATACCGAAGAGATTATCAAAGCTGTTACCTGGCTGGCCCCCGGATTCGGCGGAATCAACCTCGAGGACATCAGCGCTCCCCGCTGCTTTGAGATAGAAGAACGTCTGAGAGCCACCCTGGATATTCCCGTGTTCCATGACGATCAGCACGGAACAGCCATCGTAGTGCTGGCCGGCATTATTAACGCTCTGAAAATAGTTGGCAAAAAGAAGGAGGACTGCCGTGTAGTGGTAAACGGAGCCGGAAGCGCCGGTGTGGCGATTGCCAAGCTGCTTTTGACCTATGGCTTCCCCCATATTATCATGTGCAGCAGAAAAGGCATTCTTTCCAAAGAGGTAGAGGGGCTTAACTGGATGCAGAAAAAAATGACCGAGGTCACCAATCTGAACAACGAAACCGGTACGCTGGCCGATGCTCTTAAGGGCGCGGATATCTTCATAGGCGTATCCGCCCCCAATACCGTGACCCCGGAAATGGTATCCTCCATGAACTCCGATTCCATTCTCTTCGCCATGGCCAATCCCGTACCCGAGATTATGCCGGATGCGGCGAAGGCAGCAGGCGCCCGAATCGTAGGCACCGGCAGAAGCGATTTCCCCAATCAAATCAACAATGTAGTCGCTTTCCCCGGTATTTTCAAGGGAGCCTTAGAGGGACGCGCCCCCCAGATTACGGAAGAAATGAAGCTGGCCGCCGCCGAAGCCATTGCAGGTCTGGTACCGGATAGCGAATTGGCGGAGGACAACATTATGCCGGAACCCTTTGACCCCAGAGTGGCGCTTACGGTAGCCGAGGCTGTAAAGAGCCATATCCGATAATATGATACCTGAAAGCTGGCACGGCAAACCCTATTATTCCCTGGATTCCTATTGTAAAAATACGTATCGGCACAAATGCTATAAAATAGCCCTGAATGCCCATATGACCTGTCCCAACCGGGACGGCCTTTTGGACACTCGGGGCTGTATCTTCTGTAGCGCAGGAGGCAGCGGTGACTTCGCGGCCGCCCAAACCGACGGAATCGACTCCCAGCTGCAGACAGGACTGGCTCTGTTTCGCACCAAAAACACCGGCTGTCACTATATCGCCTATTTTCAGGCCTACACCAATACCTATGCGCCTCTTCCCTATCTGGAAAAAATTTATACGGAGGCGCTCTCTCATCCCATGGTCTGCGGCATCTCCATCGCCACAAGACCGGACTGTCTGGGAGACGGCGTGCTATCCCTCCTTTCCAGGCTGCAGGGACGTTTCCCCGAAAAATTTATCTGGATAGAGCTGGGCCTTCAGACCATGCATGAGACGACTGCCTGCTACATTCGGCGGGGCTATCGGCTGCCGGTATTTGAAAATGCCATGCATGCGCTGAAGCTTCTGAATATTCCCGTAATTGTCCACGTGATTCTCGGACTGCCAGGAGAGACCTTCGGAATGCAGCTGGACACGATTCAATACCTAAACGGACTGGCTCCCTTCGGAATCAAGCTGCAGCTTCTGCACATCTTAAAGGGCACCGACCTGGAACAGGAATATCTGGAGGGGAGGGTTCCCGTGCTGTCAAAGGCTGCCTATCTGACGCTGGTGATTCAATGTCTGGAAGCGCTGTCTCCGAACATTGTTGTACACCGGCTTACCGGAGACGGACCAAGAGAGCTTCTGCTCGCCCCACTCTGGAGTCTTAATAAGCGGGATGTGTTAAACTCCCTACATCAACGGATGCGCGAGCAGAACAGTTTTCAGGGCAAGCGAACTTTATCATACGGAGGTTAAGAATGCTGGAGGATTCTCTGACTTTATATAAACTGATTATCTTATATATGCTGAACCGGGTTACCTTTCCTCTCACGACAGCCCAAATCAGCGACTTTATCCTTGAAATGGAATACACGAATTTCCTGACGCTGCAGCAGGTTATCAACGAACTGCTGGAGGCCAATATGATTTCCGCCAAAACCGTCCGCAACCGCACCCATCTGGAAATCACCCGGGAAGGCAGAGATACCCTGCGCTATTTCGGCAGTCGTATCGGGGAGGCAATCAAAGAGGATATCAACCATTATCTCAGAGAAAAAGAATATACTCTGAGAAACGAAGTATCTGTTTTAGCGGACTATTATAAATCCACTTCCGGAGAATATGAAGCAAGACTGGTGGCCAGAGAGCGGGATACGGATTTAATTCACATCACTCTCTCCGTTCCTACAGAGGAGCTGGCTTCCTCTATCTGCTGTAACTGGCAGAACAAAAACCAGGAAATTTATCGGTATCTGATGCAGGAATTATTTCAATAACTCATGCCTCTCTCTTAATCCGCGCCATGTGCTCTCTGATTTTTACCTCGTATCCGCTGCCCGAAGGCTGATAGAATTCCTTTCCGTTCAGCTCATAAGGCAGGTACTGCTGCTTTACATAATGATTCGGATAGTCATGGGCATACTGATAGCCGACGCCATGTCCCAGTCTGGAGGCTCCCTTATAATGAGCATCCTGTAAATGAGCGGGAATCGGCAGATTCCCTGTATGCTTTACCTCTTCCAGAGCCTCAAAAACCGCCTGGCAGCAGGCATTGCTCTTGGGGGCGCAGGCCACATAGATTGCCGCCTGGGACAAAATAATCTGAGCCTCGGGCATCCCGACTCTCTCTACCGCCAATGCCGCCTGCACCGCAACCGACAGTGCCTGAGGGTCGGCATTCCCCACATCTTCAGAAGCGCATATCATAATCCTGCGGGCAATAAAGGTCACACTCTCTCCTGCGTGGAGCATCCGGGCCAGATAATATACCGCCCCGTCCGGGTCCGACCCCCTCATACTCTTGATAAAGGCAGAAACCGTATCATAATGATTATCTCCGTTTTTATCATAACGCACTGCTTTCTTCTGAATGCATTCCTGGGCTGTCTGAAGCGTAATATGTATGTTTCCGTCCTCCGCTCTCCCGGTGGTCATAATTCCCAGTTCCACCGCATTCAACGCCTTTCTGGCATCTCCTCCCGCCATATCCGCCAGAAAGTCCAGCGCATCCTCCTCTATCTCGGCCTGATAGGCCCCCATCCCACGGTCCATGTCATAAACAGCCTTTCTTATAAGCTCCTTAATCGCCTGAGGGGGAATGGGCTCCAGCTCAAAAATCACGGATCGGGACAACAGCGCCCCATTAACCTCGAAATAGGGATTCTCCGTAGTGGCCCCTATCAGAATCACCGTCCCGTCCTCCACATACGGCAGCAGATAATCCTGCTGCCCCTTATTAAAGCGATGAATTTCGTCAATAAAAAGAATGGAGCGCCTGCCATACATCCCCTGCAGCTCCCGGGCTCTGGCCACCACCTCCTCCATATCCTTTTTGCCTGCCACCGTAGCGTTAATCTGCATAAACTCCGCACTGGTGGAATTTGCTATCACCTTTGCCAGCGTGGTTTTGCCGGTGCCGGGCGGCCCGTAAAATATGACCGAACTAAGCTTATCCGCCTGAATCGCCCGGTACAACAGCTTATCTTTGCCGATAATATGCTGTTGTCCCACTACCTCGTCCAGCGTCCGGGGACGCATTCTGGCAGCCAGAGGCGACTCCTTCTCTTTATTTGTTTTTTCCATGTATTCAAATAAATCCATGCTTTTTCCTCATTTCTCCCCTTCACATTCTGTTCCCTGTCTTTTATCCCATCCATTTTATCGTACTTCCCTGCCTTTGTAAATGATAAGCTGCAAAAGTCTATGACCCGACGCAACAGTTCAGCCTTCCGCTGAATTGTTACGACCCGACAATGGTTCCTCCGTTAGGGTGAAGCACCTGCCCCGTCATATAAGAAGCATCCTGAGACGCCAGAAATACATAGCACGGCGATACCTCGCAGGGCTGCCCCGCTCTATCCATAGGCACCTTTGACGTTTTCCGTCCAAAAGTGGCAACTGCTTCCGCCGAAAAAGAAGCCGGAATCAGGGGCGTCCAGATAGGCCCCGGCGCAACCGCATTCACCCGTATTCCCTGCTCTGCCAATGACAATGCCAAGGACCTTGTAAGCGCTACAACCGCCCCCTTAGTGGCGCTGTAATCAATTAATTCCTTATTTCCCTGATAAGCTGTGACAGAGGCCGTATTAATGATGCTGCTTCCCCGTTCCATATATGGCAGCGCACACTGTATGGTATAAAAGAATGATATAATATTATTTTGAAACACCAGCTGCAGCTGCCTGGGCGAAATATCCAGAATACTGTCCTGCACAAACTGAACCCCATGGTTATTGACCAGAATATCGATTCTGCCAAAGCATTCCAGCGTATCCCTGATACATTTCTGCACAAAGCTCCACTCCTGCAGATTTCCTCGTATCAGCAGACAGCTCCCGCCTAATTGCCTGATTCTGTCCTCCGTTTCTCTGGCGTCACGTTCCTCGTCATAGTATATCAGGGACACAGCCGCTCCTTCCTTCACATAGGCATAGGCAACCGCCCGGCCAATCCCGCTGTCTCCTCCTGTAATAATTGCAACTTTGTTTTCCAGCCTTCTGCCGCATTGCGGGCTTTCTGATACAGGCCTGGGATTCATAAGATATTCCAGACCCGGCTGTTCCTCCTGATGCTGCGGCGGAAAGGAAAATGCTATATCTTCACACTCCCGAACGCTGCCATAATGATTCTCTGATTTCATTGGCATTCACCTCCTTCTATTACTATATGCAGATAGGGCAGCAAGTGTATTCTGATTTCCCGGATGACTCATTGCACAAAGCAACGGATTGTGATAAAATAAAGGCAATTCCAAGATTGGACAACCATTCATATTTTTTACGAATAGGAGATGAGAAGACATGAGTATCTTGAACAAAACAAAGAAAAAAGATTTATTATTATTGTCAGAGATGGCGGATGCGGATTATGGCAAAAAGTCCCCTGAAATGGCACAGATATATGAAAGGCTGGCAAAGGGACGTTCTCAATTTCAGGAGGTGATGTCGGATGTATTCGGCTGCCTGATGCAAATCAGTTCACTGGATTTAGGCCTGAGCCATTATTCCGACAAGCTGCAGGAAATATCTGAAAGTATGTCAAATGCCACAAAAGTCATCCACGATTCGGCGCAGGATGCATCCTCCGTGGCGACCAGCGTGTCCAAACAACATGAGGAGTTAACCAATACCATTATCAATGTATCCGATGAGTCCAATAATGTCTATAAGAAGATTGATGAGGGCCAGCAGGAGCTGACAGAAATCAAGGACTTGTCCGAAAAGACAATCGCCATTTCCAAGGCGATGAAAGAGGATATGAATCAGCTTTCCGTTGTCATTCAGCAGATGAATGAAGTGGTTGACGGAATCAATTCCATCTCCATGCAAACAAATATGCTCGCTTTAAACGCCTCTATTGAAGCGGCAAGAGCCGGCGAAGCGGGAAGAGGCTTTTCGGTAGTGGCGGATGAAATCAGAAAATTAGCCGAGGAAACCCAGAAATTAACTGCGAATATGGCGAATTTTGTATCGGATATACTCACTGCATCCTCCAAGAGCGCAGAGAGCTCGGATAATACCATTGAGTCATTGGGAACCGTCACAGCTAAAATGAATCACGTATGGGAATTAAACGAGGACAATCGGCGGCATCTGGGAAAAATCACCGACAATATCTCTTCTCTGGCCGCGGTCAGTGAGGAAATCAGCAGCTCCATGATTGAATTGGAGACCCGCGCCGCTAATATTGACCAACAGTGCTGCGTATTACAGGAGGATACCGTAACATTAGAGCAGCACGAAGAAGAAATCAAGGATATTATCGCACCTTTGGTAGCCATTGAAAAAACCTTGGACGCTTCTGCAAATGTCATGGGAAATATGTCGCAGGACGCTTTTTATAAATTAGATTATCAGAGCTTTTCGGAGCATATCGACAGGGCAATCAGCGCACACCAAAACTGGCTGGACTCTCTGGAACAAATTGTGAGTCAAAAAATCATTCATCCCTTACAGATTGATGATAAAAAATGCGGCTTTGGACATTTTTATTATGCTATCACTCCAACTGACCCTGAAATACAAGCCATCTGGAAACCCTTAGGGGAAAAACACAAGAAATTTCATTCCTATGGCAAAGAAGTAATCGACGCCTTATTCGCTCAGGATTTCGACAAGGCTCAAAGTATTTATCAGGAAGCGGTTAAATATTCCGAAACTCTGATACAGGACTTGGAACAAATCAAAGCAATCCTGCAATCACAGATATAATACATAAGCTTTCAGATTCACAATACGCAGGAGACACCCTTACCATAGAAGGAGTCTCCTGCATATACGATTTTATCTGCTGAAACTGCTAAAAAGGTTCGCCAGCGGCTCTACCGCCGTATGCAGATCCTCTATCGCTTCATTCAGTTCCTCTATATTCAAAGCGGATAATTTATTTATAGCGCCGGTAATCCCCTCCTGGCTTTCTCCCAACAAACTGCTCACCTGCTCAAAGTTTTCCATTACCGTATTTATCCGGTTGAATACCGGCACAAGCGCCAACACGCAGACTATCAGAATCAATAGCGAACAGCCGCAGAAAAACGTCCTGATTTTAGACATTGTATACTGCTTCCTCGCATACTTTTCCTGCGCCGCATTCTCCTCCTCTATCCTTCTCATCCACTCTGAAACCGCATTCCAATCCATATTACTTTCCGACATGGTCTCTCCTCCCACCATTTGTTTCCCTGTTTCCTACAGATGCTTTTTTTCATTGCATAAAATACGATATTCCTGTTACTCCTCAGTCAAACAATAGGAGCCGCAAAGCAGGCGCACGAACTCAACCTCCTCCCCGGTAATCTCTTCTGATGCCTCGTTGGTAGCAATCAACTCCTGACTCGCAACATCATTCAAAGCTGTTCTGCCATTAACTCACCTCGTTCAACTATAAATATCTTTGCAATTCTTCTATTAACTGATACACTCTTGTGGCGGGGCACATTCGAGATGGTGCAGCATCTCCATACGCCTCATATTGACGTTTAGCCCGTGCTATGGCAGCATCCGTTTTATCCCGAAGTATCTCAAAAACATTCTTCATATTCTTCTCGTAACCACAATAATCTTTTAATAATTCCCTATATTTTTCTCGACCTACATTAACAGACAGTTCTTGAAAATGAAGAAGAAACCACAATTCAATACATTCATTTGACCATGCCACACAATATTTTCGCACATCTGTTTTATTCTCTGCACTGTATTGTGTGTTATCAAAATTGTCTAAAGGAAAATCGTCTTTGTCATACATCAGCCATACTACTTCTGCCTGTGGGAACTCCTTATCTACGGTATTTCTCGCATACTCCAACAATCCCTTGGTATTTCTGCCTGTCCCCTTCACTATGATAAATCTGCCTGTCGAAAATGCTTTGTACTTTTCATTAATCTGCTGTGCTATTGATTCAATATAATAAGGCTCTGTTTTGGTTCCTTCACTCACAATATAGGTATAATATGGCAGTTCATAATTTATTTCTTTTTGCTTTCTTTGCATCTTTTCCTTAAGATCTTTCTGGTCTCGTTTCAATTCACTGAATTTCTTGGGTTTAAGACTCATTCACTATCCTCCCAATTCATAATCCTCTGGATATATGGGTCAGCTCCGTATCGTCCTTCAATATAGCGTTTTCCATAAGCTTCATCATTTCTTATCATAGTCCCGTCTGCTTTACGAAAAGAGGCAAGCGAATACAATTTAGATGCTCCATAAGGATTTTTTGCACAAAACCAAATTTCATCCCGGCGAAATACATCATGATTCATTGTTGTGATATCATGTGAAGTTAATAAAAGTTGTGCCCCTTTTTTGTTACTTTGTGGATTCGTAAATAATTCTATTAGATATCGCAAAAGTTTCGGATGCAGTTTCGCATCTAACTCATCCGCAATTAACAAGTTGCCTTCCTCCAAACAGCTGCTTATCTTAGCCAGACAGCTAAACAGCTTTCTTGTGCCACTGGACTCTTCTTCCAGGCGTATTTCACATATTTCTCCATTTTCCATCAAGTGCTTGGTATACACATTTTCTATATTTCCATCCAAATCCTTTTCCACTCGAATACCTTT
>JAMOZS010000022.1 GCA_023667765.1 Roseburia sp.
TACCACACTTTGGGACATTTTCATTTGTGGTCTACTGAGACATTATCATAAATGGCTTATATAATACTTAGACAAATGTCTTTAGCGTGTTGACAAAAATAAAAATATCAAGTATGATATTTTGCGAAATGTAAAGGAGGTGCTGTAATGGATTATATACACGAAATGAGAAAAATTGCCAAAGAAAACGGTGGCATTATTGATAATAAAAGTGCAGCTTCAGCAGGTATTTCTCGTGCTATGCTTTCAAAATTGTGTAAAGAAAACAAAATACAGCGCCTAATGCGAGGTCAGTATATTTTTGCTGATGATATACAGGATGAACTTTTGTCGATAGAACTTCGCTCTAATCAACTAATCTTTTCGCATGAAACGTCACTTTTTCTTCACGGAATTTCTGATCGAATACCGTTTGAACATTCCGTAACAGCTCCTTCCGATAAAGTGCCGTCAAAAGTAATTCAACAGGATTGTAAAATTTATTATATCAAACCCGAATTATTTGAACTTGGAAAAATTAAACTTACTACACAATTTGGAAATGAAGTAACCGGTTACGATTTAGAACGAACAATTTGTGATGTGATTCGCAGCCGTAATAAAGTCGGAAGTGAAACTTTTCTTGCCGCACTGAAAATGTATGCGGCTGATTCAAGAAAAGATCTTAATAAGCTAAACAGCTATGCAAAAGAAATGAAAATCGCAGGTATAGTCAGGAAATATATGGAGGTGCTTTTATGAACAATGCAATGAGTCTAAAAGCTAAGATACGCAATATTGCCAAAGATAAAAATATCCCTGCTCAAGTTATACTTCAAAATTATATGTTTGAGCGACTTCTCATCCGACTTTCAAGGTCTGAATATAAAAATAAATTTGTTTTAAAAGGCGGGATGCTTGTCGCTGCAATCGTTGGGCTTGATAACCGGGCGACTATGGATTTAGATGCTACCTTGAAAAATTTGCCCCTTACACCCGAAGCTATTGAAGACGTCTTACGGAAGATTATCGCTGTCGATGGTGAAGATGATGTTGAGTTTTCGTATATTTCCATAGTACCTATCCGTGAAGATGATATTTATGGTGGATACCGTGTAATGCTAAATGCCAGATACGATACGATTGTCACACCGCTGTCCATTGATATTTCTACAGGAGATGCTATTACGCCCAATCCGGTTAAGTTTATATTTAGTGAGATTTTCGACAGCACAAAATCTTTTGATTTATGGGCCTATAATATTGAAACTGTTATGGCGGAAAAAGTTGAGACAATTCTTCGCCGTAGCGTATTTAATACCCGTCCAAGAGATTTTTATGATGTCTATATTCTTGCGACAACTCAGAAATTTGCTAAAAAACTATTTCTTGAAGCAATAGCTGCAACAGCAAAACACAGAGGAACAGAAGCGCAAATAGCGGATGTAAGTAACATTATCAAAAATATATCCGAAAGCAAAGAACTTCATGATATGTGGAATAAATATCGCCGGCAATTTTCCTATGCAAAAGATATTGAATTTGACGATATTGTATCAGAACTATTGAAGTTGATGTAACTGTCAGGAGGAAACGAGAACTATTCTCCCTGCCGCCGCTGGTTCTATGCAAAAATTAACTCACCATTTATGATTTCATTTGCTCTGCTTTGGATACGATTCATCCTCCCTATCCATTTAATTGGATTTTCCACTTTGAGTTTTTCAGTTATGCATTCTCTTTCGGCAAGCTGTTTTACCAGTCGAGAAAATTAAGGGGAACCGGAATACATTGTTTGGTTTCCTCCAGAATCAATTCGTAAGAGCTTTTTGAAAATGTTGGTAGTCTTTAGAGGAGTTCCAGTTACCGCCCCAAGTAAACCCATGTTCCTTAAACAGCTTATAGCACAGGTCATTTTCGTCAATTTTATAGGGAAAGGAGGCGGAGCGGTCGGCATAGTTGATAGCCGCTACGGGGGATATTTTTTCGCTTCCGTCCGCTTCATAGGTTACATAAGGGTTATAGAAGGGATTGATGTCAATGGCCAGTCCATAGGCATGTTTGGAGAGGCGGGTGCTGTTATCCACATTGCGGTAGTTAAAGCAGGAGGTGTTGTTGTCCTCCATGGAGGCGGTGTCATCCCCGTCATATTCGTCAATCAGCCGTACCTTTTCCAACTGATATTCGTTTGCATACAGCTCGTAAAAAATTTCTGTTAAATCCTGTGCAATGGCTCGATTGCAGATAAGCTCTCCTTCTGCCGGATTTCCTTCAAAATCATAATGCAGAATATGCACATAAGAAAGCTCATCAAGGGAAATCACCGGTTCTTCGGCGGCCTCACCGGTATTCGGATAAGAAACACCTGTAATATATCGTCTTAAATTGTCAGAAAGGGGCTCATAGTAAAAGGAGGGCTGACAGGTAACGCGGTTTTCCTCCTGGCTTGCGCCGTTTAAGGAGGCGCCGATAAGCCCGGAAGCCTCGGTTTCGCCGTCCGAAGGCTGCAAGTTTTCCGTCGTTTTGTCGGCGTCTATCGTTTCATCCGAGATAGTCCCCTCTGAAAAATCTTCTTCCGGTCCGCCGTCGTTCTCCGGATTTATTGGAATAGTATCCGCCTCCGAATCATTACCCTCCGGAGGAAGCTCCTGAAGCTGTGTATCCAGCGGCTTATTGAGTTCCGGGTTTTGAGCGGCATATTCAGACAGGCTCAGGGAATTCCTCTGGGTAAAGAAGCGAAAGGCAATGACAAACAGCAATATGCCCAGCAGCGTTAATCCCATTTTTATTATTTTTTCTTTATCTATATTCATTGTGCTCCTATCTGTGCGCAACGGCGCACATAAAAATCAGGGAGGTTGAAAATTTTTTCAACATGTGCTCCTATCTGTGCGCAACGGCGCACATAAAAATCAGGGAGGTTGAAAATTTTTTCAACTATAGAATAGCATGGAAACTCTTATTTGAAAAGGTTGTAATTCCCTGTTTAATTTAGTACAATAGAAAACATGCAGGAAAATGTAAGGTTTGTATGCAAAGGAAGCGTGGCGTTATGAGTATTATCAAAGTAAAGGAACTTGTATATGATTATATCAGACGGGACGAGGATGGTAATGTGGAAGGTCTTACCACTGCGGTGGACAAGGTCTCTCTGAAAATCAGGGAGGGTGATTTTATTGCCATTTTAGGTCATAACGGTTCCGGTAAGTCCACGCTTGCAAAGCATATGAATGCGATTTTGAGCCCTACGGAGGGAACGGTCTGGGTAGACGGTATGGATACGCTGGACGAGGACAAGGTCTGGCAGATTCGTCAGACGGCCGGCATGGTATTTCAGAATCCTGATAATCAGATTATTGGTCAGGTGGTGGAGGAGGACGTTGGATTCGGGCCGGAAAATATGGGGATTCCCACGAAGGAAATCTGGGAGCGCGTAGAAGAGAGTTTGAGGGCGGTAGGAATGTACGAGTTCCGGAAGGCCTCGCCGAACAGGCTGTCGGGAGGGCAGAAGCAGAGAGTATCCATAGCCGGGGTTCTGGCCATGCATCCCAAATGCATCGTGTTGGACGAGCCTACCGCTATGTTGGATCCAAACGGACGTAAGGAGGTCATTCGGGCTGTAAGGGGCTTGAATCAGGTTGAGGGCGTGACCGTTATACTGATTACGCATTATATGGAGGAAATCATTCACGCGGATAAGGTGTTTGTTATGGACCAGGGGAAAATTGCCATGGAGGGTACGCCCCGGGAGATTTTCTCCCAGGTGGAGCGTTTAAAGGAGCTTCGGCTGGATGTGCCCCAGGTGACAATGCTTGCCTATGAGCTGCAAAAAAGGGGGCTTGCGCTTCCTGACGGGATACTGACACAGGAGGAGCTGATAGAGGCGCTGCCCGGCTGTCAGGGGCAGTATCGGTAAGGCTCGATGAAATTATAGGAAGGATGATAAGGATGTCCATCATATTAAATCATATTAGCTATCAGTATACGGATAACAGTGCGGTATCCCGTAAAGCGCTGTCGGATATCAGTTTCACGATACCGGATGGGCAGTTTATAGGGATTATCGGACATACAGGCTCCGGGAAATCCACTTTGATGCAGCATTTAAACGGGCTGCTTCGGGCTACCGAGGGTGAGATTTATTTTAATGGCGAGGATATTTACGCCAGAGATTTTGATATGAAAAAGCTGCGGAGTAAAGTGGGACTGGTGTTCCAGTACCCTGAGCATCAGCTCTTTGAGATAGATGTCTTTACGGATGTGTGCTTTGGGCCTAAGAATCTGGGCCTGAGTAAAAAGGAAACGGAGCTGCGGGCCTATGAGGCGCTTCGAAATGTGGGACTGCCAAAGGAGCTTTTTTACCAGTCGCCCTTTGAGCTTTCGGGAGGGCAAAAGCGCCGGGTGGCTATAGCCGGAGTACTGGCTATGAAGCCGGAGGTTCTTATACTGGATGAGCCTACGGCCGGTCTGGACCCTAAGGGAAGAGATGAGCTTTTACAGCAGGTGAAGCGTCTGCAGCAGGAGACAGGGCTTACGATTTTGCTGGTCTCTCACAGCATGGAGGATGTGGCGGAATATGTGGAGCGCATTATTGTGATGAAGGAAGGCAGTATTCTGTATGATGATGTTCCCAAAGAGGTATTTAAGCATTATAAGGAGCTGGAGGAAGTGGGGTTGGCGGCGCCGCAGGTCACTTATATTATGCAGGCGCTGAAGGGTAAGGGGCTCCCGGTAAATACGGATGTGACAACAATTGAAGAGGCGGCAGAGGAAATCCTGCGGGTTTATCCCCGGGGATAGTCTGGCCTGTGCGCAGGGCCCCGGTCAGGCTGAACCGTCAGGGCAGCGCGGGAATGGTGAAGAGAATGATTAGAGATATTACATTGGGTCAATATTATCAGACGGAATCGGTGATACATAAGCTGGATCCCAGGGTAAAGCTGGGAGGGACACTTTTGTTTATTATATCCCTGTTTTGTTACAAAAATTTCCTGGGGTATGGGGTGGCAATCTTGTTTTTGGCAGCTGTGATAAAGCTGTCCCGGGTGCCTTTTCGGTTTATGGTGAGGGGAATGAAGGCGATTTTGTTTCTGCTGATTATAACGGTTATTTTCAATCTTTTCCTGATACCGGGTACGGCGGTGGTATCCTTTTGGAAACTGACCATTACGCTGGAGGGTATTCGGACGGCTTTTTCCATGGCTTTGCGTCTGACGCTCCTGATTATCGGCTCTTCACTGATGACATTGACCACTACGCCCAACAACCTGACAGACGGCATGGAAAAGATGCTTCGCTTTCTGCGCGTCTTTAAGGTGCCGGTACATGAGGTGGCGATGATGATGTCCATTGCGCTGCGCTTTATTCCTATTTTGCTGGAGGAGACGGATAAGATTATGAAGGCTCAGATTGCCAGAGGCGCGGACTTTGAGAGCGGAAATCTGTTAAAGCGGGCGAAGGCGCTGGTGCCCTTGCTGGTGCCGCTGTTTATATCTGCCTTCCGCAGGGCGAATGACTTGGCCATGGCTATGGAGGCGCGCTGCTACAGAGGCGGAGAAGGGCGGACGAAAATGAAGCCCCTGATATACCGGCCCAGGGATTATATTGCCTATTTATGTCTGGCGCTTTATCTGGTAATCAGTATTGTGGTGGGGCGGTTAAACTGGTTTGTGATTTAGCGGTCTGCGACGGGAAACGCTTTGTGATATTATTTCGGGGGATATGTTTGCAACATGCAGGGAGGCTGCGATGGAAAACAGAGAAGGAAAGCGGGTGTGTCTGACGGTAGCTTATGACGGCACCAATTATCATGGCTGGCAGATACAGAATAACGCTGTTACCATAGAGGGTGAACTGAACAGATGTCTCTGTGGACTGCTGGGAGAGGAGATTGCGGTTATCGGCGCAAGCCGTACAGATGCGGGAGTGCATGCGTTGTGTAATATGGCGGTTTTTGATACGACAAGCCCCATGCCGGCGGATAAAATCTCCTATGCGTTGAATCAGAGGCTTCCGGAGGATATCCGCATCCAAAAATCGCAACAGGTGGCTTCGGATTGGCATCCCCGGCACTGTGAGAGTAGAAAGACTTATGAATATCGCATTTATCGGGGAAGCTTCCCGATGCCCGTAAGGCGTTTATATACATTGTTTACTTATGCCGCTCTGGATGTGGAGCGTATGAGGCAGGCCGCCGGATATCTGGTGGGGGAGCATGATTTTAAGAGCTTTTGCCAGACAGGGGCTCAGGTGGAGAGTACCGTGCGCACTCTTTACCGGGTGCAGCTGGAGGAAGAGGGAGCGGAGCTTGTTATCCGGGTAACCGGGAACGGTTTCCTATATAATATGGTAAGGATTATTGTGGGGACGCTGATAGAGGTAGGCTGCGGCAGGAGAGCGCCTCAGGATATGCCAAAGATACTTGAGGCCAGGGATAGAGCCGCCGCAGGCCCTACAGCGCCGGCCCATGGCCTTATGCTGGTAAAATATGAAGTCCTGTCGGACGGGATGGAAACGGATGTGGATTTTGACAGAGTAAAGGAGGAGAAGTGATGGCAAAGGATTCGAATCAGATAACAAGAGACTACTTTGAAAGCCTTCTGGTGGAGATGCGTCATATTGACGCGGTTAAGCCGGATAGCGCTGTAACCCTGTTTGGCGAAACATTCCAAATGCCTGTTGCCACGGCGGCCCTGTCTCATTTGAACAATACCTGTGAGGAAGGGATGGCAAAGATGGCGGAGGGAGCCCGGCTTGCGGGGGCTCTGTGTTTTTCGGGCATGGGCGAGCGGCAGGAGCTGGCGGATATGTGTGCCACTGGTGCGAGAGTTATCAAGATTATCAAGCCCCATGCAGACAATGCCCTGGTGTTTGCCAAAATCAGAGAGGCAGAGGAAGCAGGAGCCTTTGGGATTGGCATGGATATCGACCATGCCTTTAACGGGCAGGGGGAATATGATTGTGTCTGCGGCCTGCCTATGGAGCCAAAGTCTTTAGAGGAGCTGAGAAGCTTTATACAGGCTTCAAAGCTGCCCTTTATCATCAAGGGAGTGCTGAGTGTGTCGGACGCCGCAAAAGCGTTGGAGGCGGGAGCCGCCGGCATTATCGTATCGCATCATCACGGCATACTGGATTATGCAGTACCGCCGCTGCTGGCGCTGCCGGAGATTGTCAGGGAAGTGAAGGGGAGAATTCCCATATTTGTGGACTGTTGTGTGGAAAGCGGAATGGATGTCTTTAAGGCATTGGCATTAGGGGCAGATGCCGTCTGCGTGGGAAGGGCCATCATGGGGCCTCTTAAGGAGCAGGGGGCTTTGGGAGTCTGTGATAAGCTTGTACAGATGGCGCAGGAGCTTCGCGGAGTGATGGCCAGAACCGGTTTTGCCTCACCTGGACAGATAGAAAGCTCTGTGCTTTGGAAGCGAAATTTTTAAGGAGGATATGGGATGAGACTTGGCGGAGCGATAGAAAAACCCTATGGTAATCCGGAGGAATGGGTGGCGCTGGTAAAGCGGCTGGGTTACAGTGCAGTATTGGCTCCTGTGAGCTGTGAGGCGGATAGCGCAGTAAGACAGGCTTATCTGGCGGCCGCAAGGGAGAACGATTTGGTTATCGGAGAGGTGGGCGTCTGGAAGAACTGCCTGTCAAAGGATGAGGGGGAGAGGAAGGCGGCAATGGATTATGCGAAGGCACAGCTGGAACTGGCAGAGGAGCTGGGGGCAAATTGCTGTGTAAACATTATGGGAAGCAGAAGTGAAATCTGGGACGGTTTTGCAGTCGAAAACTATGATGAGGATGTGTATGCTATGGGGGTGGAAAGCATCCGGGAAATCATTGACGCAGTAAAGCCGAAGCATACCAGTTATTCCATTGAATCCATGCCCTGGATAACGCCGGATTCACCGGAGCAGTATTTGAAGCTGTTAAAGGATGTGGATAGAGGAGAGGCCTTTGGGGTACATCTGGATTTTGTAAATATGATTAACTGTCCCGAGCGGTATGTGAGGAGTACAGAGTTTATCCGGCATTGCTTTTCTCTGTTGGGCCCATATATTAAGAGTATACATGGCAAGGATGTGCTGATGGAAAGAGCTTATACAACTCTGATTCATGAGACAATGCCGGGCCGGGGAACTCTGGATTATACCAAAATACTGCCTATGGTGGAGAATCTGGGCCCGGATACGACATTTTTCATTGAGCATTTACCGGACTTTGACGCCTATCAGCAGGCGGCGGCTTATATCAGAAATCAGGCGGCGCTGGCAGGGGTGGAAGTAAAGTAGGGGAAAGAGGAACGGAAGGTAATAGAGCAGGATATTGAGAAACAGGAGTGCATCGTGAGACATAGATTTGTGAGTACGGCTTCTCTTGTGGTTATGTTGGCAGCAGTATATTTCGGCAGCAGACAGCAGTCCCAGGTGATGGCAGTTAACGGTATGACAGATAACCATATAGAAGATGGCTATATAGAAAATAACCATATAGAAGATAATCCCATGGGAGATATTCCTATGGAAAAGCCCCGGCATGGGGTGCAGCCGGCTTTAAGCGCCGGCGTATTCGGGCTGCCTGTACAGGAGGGGGAATTACCGCCGCCGGTATCGGAAACCGGGCCGGGGGGAGAACCGGGGGAGCAGCCGCAGACGTCATCGGAAGAACAGGAGGATACCGACGAAAACGAGTATGCGAATCTGGCGATTGCGGATGTGACGGATTATGTGAATGTGCGAAGCCTTCCCGGTACGGACGGAGAGATTGTAGGAAAAATCTATGACGGCGCGGTAGCTCAGATTATAGAAACAGCCGGAGAAAAAAAGGATTGGTTTCATGTAACCTCAGGTAGTGTGGAAGGATATATTAAGGCCGAGTACTTTATCTACGGACAGGCGGCTTTAGAAGTGATGGACGATTATGTGACAAGATATGTGCGGGTACAGGCGGACAGGCTGAATGTGCGAAAGGACGCCGATAGGGAGGCAAAGCGTATTGGCTACCTGGACCAGGGGGAGAAGGCTTTGCTTTTGGAGAACTGCGGCGAGTGGATGAAGGTGCAGTACAGCCATGGCGAGGAGGGCTATGTATCCTCCCAATATGTGATGGTGCAGGAGGAGTTTACATATGCTCGTTCCATGGAGGAGGAAAGACAGGAAAAGGAGAGGCTGAAGGCTTTGCAGGAGAGGCAGAGCGCTTCGGAGGAAAGCGCTCCCGAAAGCGTCGCTAACGTAACGCCGCCCAATACGGATTATGGCTCAAATGCCGAGCTGAGAGAAGAACTGATAGCCTATGCCATGCAGTTTCTGGGGGTTCAGTATGTCCATGGGGGCAGCAGCCTCACGGAGGGAACCGATTGTTCCGGTTTTACCAGCCTGATTTATGCGGACTTTGGCTATTCTATTGGTAGAACCCCCTCCAGCCAATTATCCTCTGCAGGCAGAGGCATTGATTACAGCGAGATTCAGAAGGGGGATATTATCTGTTATGGCAAGAATGGGAAATGTACGCATGTGGCGATTTATATCGGGGACGGGCAGATTATACATGAGGCTAACGCCAGAAAAGGCGTGGTGATTTATCAGGCAGACTACGATACCATTCTGGGAGTCAGAAATGTGATTGATTAGTGTCGGAGGCGGCGTCCCCTATTTGGTCTATCGGGAGAACAGAGTCCCCCAGGATTTCGTTCTCCCATTTTTTTAAATCCTCCCATTCTAACGCAGTACCTCCATAATTGCGTATACCGTGGGCGGCGCTTTGCTCCTTGGTATACTCTTCCAGAAAATAGATATTCTCCACGCGCACAGGGTTGCTGGTATATTGACAAACCAGAGGAATGGCGCCGGATTTTTCGGCGTCAATGGCAAGTCCTGTCTCCGTACTTTGGAAAGTGACCCAGGCCATGGCCTCCAGCATACAAAGCGGCTCCTTCTGGGTGGAGACATAATTACCCAGAGAATAAAAGCACAGAGCCGTATTGCCGTTTTCGGCGGTAATCCATTCCACCGGCTGTACGACATGGGGATGGGTTCCGATAATTAAATCCGCACCGGCAGCAGTCATCTGTCGGGCAAACTCCTCCTGGTAGCGGGAAGGGACAGTGGCATATTCCGTGCCCCAGTGGGGACATACTATCACGGCGTCCGCCAGCCTGTCCGCAACGGCGATATCCTCTAACACCTGTGGATGAAGCGTTGTAAAGTCAATCGTTCCGTTATTCTCATTCCAGTCGCAGAGCATGTCCAAATGTCCCTGAAAGGAGGAGGGAAGCACCTCCATATTGGGGCCGTAGGTGTAATTTAAGACGGCAAAGGTATAATCGTCTACGGTGAGCAGCGGAATCCTTTCCTCGGGAGCAACCTCACGGGTATCTGTATCGTGTATGCCTACCATTAAGACTTCCGGGTGCTGCTTCCAGAAATCCACACAGTTCATAAGTCCGGAAATCTGCTGGTCTGCGGCGTGATTGCTGGCGTGGAGCACAACATTGAATCCGGCAGCGGCGATGCTGTCGCCGACTTCCGTAGGGGAATTAAAGTGGGGATAGCCGGAGAAGCCCAGTTGATTGCCGCCCAGAATAGTTTCCTGATTGATGATGCGGATATCCGCCCGTTCCAGAAAAGGAGAGATATTTTCATAGAGAAAGCGATAGTCCAGGCTGTTATCCTCCTGATAGCCGGAGTATATGACTCCCATGTGCATCAGATTGTCGCCGACAGCCATCAGTGTGACAGTGGGCGAAAGCACGGGTTCTTCGGTTTTTTCCGATTCTTCATATTTGCCAAAATTGTCGGGTTTAAAGCCCTGAGAGGAATCGGTATCTGTCAGGGCCTCTGCCGTTGGCAGAGAAATGCTCGCATTTACAGGGCTGGTGTCATCCATCCATAAAACGGCCTCCCGGCAGAGAAAGAAAATTCCGCACAGGAGCAATAATGTAACGGGTATGGAAATTAAAAATCTGGTACCTTTTTTCATAGATTCACATTCTTTCTTCTTTGAAAAATTTATCGGATTGTTTTTTAAACAGCCTGAAGGTTTTTTTGCGGCCATTTGACCGAAAATGAATGGTACAATACATTAGGCTCATTGTAGCACGATTCGTTAAAAAAATATACTTTTTTTGTAAAGCACCTTCAAATGTATCCTCAAATGAAAGATATGAAAGATTCAGGGAAAAATTAAGGGAGGGGTGAGGGGATGCAGGACACGGAAAGTTTAGAAAATATAGCGGAAAATCTATTGACAGAGAGCCATTCCTATCATATAATATACAACTGTGACAAGTTTTTTCAATGCTTAGCCAAAGCCCCGGCGAGGCATTTGAGAGATAGAAACTGTTCCGGAGCGTTTACATTTGTAGCCGGACATCTGCAAAGTATTACGAAGAAGGAACAAAGGACAAAGTAAGACGGAGGAAGCATCATGAAAACATTTATGGCTAGTCCAGCTACAATCGATAGAAAATGGTATGTAGTAGACGCTACAGATATGACCTTGGGACGTTTGGCTTCTGAGGTGGCAAAGGTATTGAGAGGAAAGAATAAGCCTATCTTTACTCCTCATATTGATACCGGCGATTATGTAATCGTTGTGAATGCAGAGAAGGTCAAGGTTACCGGTAAGAAATTGGATCAGAAAATTTACTATCGTCATTCCGATTATGTGGGCGGTATGAAGGAGACAACCTTAAAAGAGAAGCTGAATAAGAAACCGGAAGAGGTTGTAGAGCTTGCAGTGAAGGGTATGCTGCCCAAGGGACCTTTAGGCAGACAGATGTACACTAAGCTGTATGTATATGCAGGCCCGGAGCACAAGCATATGGCTCAGAAGCCTGAAGCGCTGACATTCTAAGGGATAGGAGGAAAATAAATCATGGCTAAAACGGATAAGTACTATGGAACCGGCAGAAGAAAGAAATCCATCGCAAGAGTATATTTAGTACCTGGTAAGGGCGATGTGGTGATTAATAAAAGAAGTATGGATGATTATTTTGGTCTTGAGACTTTAAAGGTAATTGTTCGCCAGCCTCTGGCAGCTACCGAGAATGTGGATAAGTTTGACGTTCTGGTAAATGTAAAGGGCGGCGGTTATACCGGTCAGGCAGGAGCTATCAGACATGGCATTGCAAGAGCTTTGCTCCAGGTGGATGCTGATTACAGACCTGTTTTAAAGAAGGCAGGTTACCTGACCAGAGACCCTCGTATGAAGGAAAGAAAGAAGTATGGCTTGAAGGCTGCAAGACGTGCGCCTCAGTTCTCAAAGAGATAATCAGCGGTTATCGCGAGAATACAGAAAAGCCCGATTTTACAAGGATTACAGAGGTTGTGGAGAGCTGTCAGATGTGCTGTATTTCAAACGGTATGGAACACGAATATCAATGATATGTATAGGACATTTTCAGAGAAATCTGGGAATGTCCTTTTTTGCGAGTTCCTACAAGCGGTGCATTGGCAGTTGAATATTGGATGGGAGTGCTTGCACTTACAGATATATGTTTTGATGTCAATACAGCGCGCCAGCACGACATGAGCAAGATTGTAACGCAATCTGCGAATGGCCGCTTGGAACTAAATTCGATTAATTGTATTTATAAGTTCCTTAACATCAAAGTGGGTATATACTTTCTCGGTTAAAGTCATCGCACCAGAGTGTCCCGCAATCTTCTTAATAATCATTTGATTGACACGGCTTCCACTAACATGGAAATACATGTGTGCCTGCAATAATTATCTATGCGGGTAGCAGCTAAGCAGATGGATTATGAGGAAGCCGATGAATGGGTAAAAGAGGCAAATGAGCGAGCTGACAGAATCGAGGCTGATATCAAAACTCAAAGCGATACTCTGGTAGATTTGCAGGAGAAGGCAACGAAGCTGGAGAGAAAAGCAGAGATTGCGGAGATGGTTTACAATATGGCTAGAGGTTCTGGCGGCAATGAAACCTTAAGGGATAAGCTCATAGATGTTATGTACGAGAATCAACAACTGAAAGCGGAAAACTCTAAACTTCGGGAAACTCTGAATAAGGCTTACGATTTCATAAAACAGTTTGTGGTGGATGGAAAGAATCTGCGCGAGCGGTTTCTGGCGAGTATTGGGTAGGTGGTTGAGAAGGTTAGAAGTGGTTTTGGAAGGTAGTTATGGGGAGCATCGGAGACGATGCTCCTTTTAAAAAAATAGAACTAAGAAATACTACGAAATACCACAAAAAGAGATTGAAAACACAGAACATATGTGCTATGCTAGTGGTAGTGTTTCAAAGAATAGGAGAACTTATGCTATGGATAATTATATGGAAGATTGGATTGGAATTGAAGCAGCGGCTAGTTATTTGGACGTGACAAAAGACACTATTAGAAATTGGATTAAAAAGACTGATATTCCGGCACATAAAATAGGAAAATTATGGAAATTTAAAAGAGTTGAATTAGATGCATGGGTTAAAAGTGGGCGTAGTGCAATAGATTAGTACGGTTGTGTGTTTGGAAATTAATTGTTAAGAGCAAGGGGGAGGCTATTATATGAGCATTGAAAGATTAAAGCAGTTGATAATGCAGTATAAAGAGAGTGTGAGTTATTATCATGATGCTAAAAATGCATATAATGAGACAGAATGTCGAGATGAATACATTAGTCCGTTGTTGGAGTGTTTTGGTTGGGATGTACATAATAAAAGGGGTAAATTGCCTCAATACAAAGAGGTTGTAGTAGAAAAGTTTTCTAATAGCTCAGAAAGACCGGATTATACATTGACTTTAAATGGGGTGTCTAAGCTTTTTGTTGAAGCAAAGAAACCAAGTGTTGATATAACTATTGAGTTTGAGCCTGCAATGCAGACCAGAAAATATGGATGGAATGCTAATCATGCATTAGCAATATTGACCAACTTTGAAAATCTCCTGATTTATGATACAACGAACAAGCCAGAAGAAGGAGATAGTGCAAGTACTTCGTTGTATAGGAAATATAACTATGAAGACTATGTGGAAAAATATCAAGAAATTGCAGACTTGATTTCCAGAGATAATGTGTATTCTGGACAATACGATGAATTCATTAAATCAAATTTTCAGAGTGATACCAGATATAGTACGGAGATTGATGAAATTTTTCTTAAACAAATTAATAAATGGAGACTTGAAATTGGTAGTTATCTGTATGAAAATAAAGAAGACTATAGAAATATTAGTGTACTTAACGATACAGTACAAGATTTTATCAATCAAATTATTTTTTTGAGAATCAGTGAAGATAGAAAATTGCCTTTATACATGAAATTATACGAAACTGTGGAAGATAGGGCATCCTTGCAGAAGGTATTAACTATGGTTTTTAAGGAGGCAGATAAGCGATACAATTCAGGATTGTTCAAAAATGATAGACCGCTTTTTGATTTGAGTTGTGATATTATTTATGAGATGATAGAGTCATTGTATTATCCGAAGACACCATATATGTTTACGATTATTGAACCAAGTATCTTGGGAAAAATATACGAATCCTTTTTGGCTGAAAGTCTTGTGTTGCAAGATGGAAAAATTGCACTAGCGCAAAAGAAGGAATATTTGTATAAGTCAGTAGTAAGTACGCCGGTGGAAATAGTGAGATATATGGTGAAAAATACACTAGAGCCATTATGTAAGGGAAGGACTCCTCAGGAAATTTTGAGTTTGAGAATTGCTGATATTGCATGTGGATCGGGTATCTTTCTAGAGGAAGCATATCAATATCTGGTTGATTGCTGTACTGAGTGGTATAAGTTAAATGATAAAGAACATCTATTGGTGGTGGAAGATGGTATGGAGAAACTGCCTTTAGTTGACAAGAAAGAGATTTTGACAAATTGTATTTATGGTGTAGATATTGATATCCATGCAGTAGAAGTTAGTAAGTTTTCCTTATTATTGAAGTTAATTGAAAATGAAACGGAACCATCTGTTATGAGCAGCAAACCTATATTACCAGAGTTGGAAGATAATATTAAATGCGGCAATTCTTTAGTGTCGGATGAAGATATTGAGGGATTAAATATTACATCGGAGGATTTAATAAATATAGACCCGTTTGATTGGCAGGAAATCAATGGTGGAGATAAGTTTGATGTAATTATTGGTAATCCGCCTTATGTTAAGACGGAAGATATTAAAAAACTTCATACCAACGCAGAGGTCAAAATTTATAAGAAGTATGGAAGTTCTCATAAACAGTTTGATAAATATTATTTGTTTATTGAAAAGGCATTGGAATTGATTAATGAAAATGGTTTGATGTGTTATATTGTGCCAAATAAATTTCTACACACAGAATCTGCAGAGAAACTTCGACTTATGATTAAGGATAAGATTGTTAAACTTGACGATTTTGGCGCTGTTCAGTTATTTAAAGATAAGACAATATATAGTTCGATTCTTACAGTGGGTACAACCAATGCGGAAAAATTAGCATATAGGACAGTAGATAAGGTAGCACATTTGTGGAATGACGAGGTTGAACAATATAGTCTTATTCCTAAGAAAAGCTTGAATTGTATGCCATGGACTGAAAACTCGAATATTAATGATGATTCACCATGGCTAGTGTCAGATGACGATGTGTATTTGAGTATGATGAAAAATGCTAGAGTAAAAATAGTTTTTTTGGCTGATATTGTAGAGATATATAATGGAATTCAAACAAGTGCAGAGAAAGTATATAAGATTGAAGGTAAGACAATTGTATCAGAGGATGAAAATTATGTGAAGTTCAGAGTTCAGGATAGGGAATATATGATTGAAAGGGGAGTTTTGAGATTATATTTTAAACCTACCAGAGCGGAACAAGGTGCATTGGATACTTATAGTGATATTAATCAAGTTAAGGTTAATTACAATATTTTTCCATATGATGAAAATGGCAATTTTATCACTAAGGATATAATGGAAACACAATATCCCCATGCGTGGGAATATTTATTAGAACATAAAGATATATTGTTGCCAAAATCATTAGGTGGAAATAGAGATGTGCAACCTATTGTTTCTGATAAAGACGAATGGTATCGATATGGAAGAAGTCAAGCGATTACAAGTCTTAATAATAGAGATAAAATAATTGTTGGAGTTAATCGTAAAAAGGATAATCCGTTGTATCTTATGGATAAAACCCATTACTTAATTGCTTCCGGTGGAACAGCTGGTTATGTGGGAATATCTTTGAAAGAAGACAGTGAATATCAGCTAGAGTACATACATGCATGGTTATCACATCCATGGACAGACTGGTATTTACAATCAATTGGTAGTGATTTTGAAGGTGGCTTTATAGCAAGGGGAACATATACATTGCCAATGGTTCCTTTTATCAAGCTGGATTTTGAGGATAAAAAGCAAAAGGAATTATACAACCAAGTCGTAGCTAATACAATACGAATTGGTGAATTAAACGAAGAATTGTTAAGTAAGAAGGATAGAGCGACACAGAATGTGTTAGAAAAGGAAAAGAGTAGGCTGATAAAGAAGAATGAGGAAATGATAACTAAAGTTTATCAGCAGAATTTTTAGGTGATTATATGAAGTTAAAAGAAGATAGTTCAGTACAGAAGCTTAGAGGTGCTTATTATACCCCATTGCCATTAGCAGAGATGATGGTTAAGCTGTTTGCAAACAGAACAGATTGTAAGAATCTTCTGGAACCAAGCTGTGGAGATGGGGTGTTTTTTGATGCATTAATTAAAGCTGATTGTATTAAACAGTATGTAAGTATAGATGCTGTTGAAATTGACGGAGTAGAGGCAAAAAAAGTAGAAGGAAGAATGAAATCCTATAAGAATATTAAAGTGATAAATGAGGATTTTTTCGACTTTTATAAAGCTAATCAGGAGTCTGTTCAATACGATTTGATATTAGGAAACCCTCCATATATCAGGTATCAATATTTGGAAGAACATCAGAGAGAGTTAATGTCTGATATATTGACATCTCAAGGAATGAAGGCAAATAAGCTCGTAAATACATGGGTTGGTTTTATTGTTTCTTGTGTAAATATGTTGAGCAACAATGGTAAAATAGCGTTTGTAATTCCGGCTGAAATCATGCAGGTTGCATATGCAGAAGATTTAAGACTTTTTTTGTCCAATAATCTTTCTAAAATTACGCTTATTACATTTGAGGAACTTGTTTTTCCTGATATAGAACAGGAAATTGTCGTTTTTATTGGTGAAAAAGGTGATGAAAAAAAAGGTATTCGTATTGTAGAATTGAATAACTTAGAGGATTTAAAGTCATTTGATATTAATGCTAATGGATTTCAAAAGTTACAACATGTATATGAAAAATGGACAAAGTACTTTACCAATGTTGAAGAAAATACCTTGGTTAAACAAATAAGAGAAGATAAGCGTTTTCAAAAGTTGTCGG
The DNA here is from genome assembly GCA_023667765.1 of Roseburia sp. Classification (GTDB taxonomy): domain Bacteria; phylum Bacillota; class Clostridia; order Lachnospirales; family Lachnospiraceae; genus Acetatifactor. The sequence continues at coordinate 17,369 of JAMOZS010000022.1, forward strand.
ATATTGCATTAATCAATGTTGGAATTACAACAGGTAATAATAAGTATTTTTCTGTGGAACGAAAAACTGTAGAAAAATATCAGATGCAAGATGTTGTAAGACCGTTAATTGGGAGAAGTTCTCATGCAAACAGCGTATATTTTAAACACGAGGACTGGATGCAGAATGTAATTAAAAATAAAGCGGCTTATTTAATTGATTTTCCGGATATTGAATATAAGCATTATCCTAAAAAACACAAGGAATATATTAAGATGGGTGAAAAGAATGGTGAGAATAAGGGCTATAAATGTTCTATCAGAGACAGATGGTATCGCATTCCGTCTATATGGGTGCCTGATGCATTCTTTTTACGCAGAAACAATTTGTATCCTAAATTTGTTTTGAATCAGTGTGAGGCAGTATCTACTGACACGATGCATAGAATCAAATTTAATGAAGGTATTGAACCGGAGCGAGCTATTTTATCTTACTATAACAGTATTTCTTTTGCGTTTACTGAACTTTGTGGAAGAAGCTATGGTGGAGGCGTGTTAGAAATTCTCCCGGGTGAGGTGGGAAATATTTATGTACCTAAGTTAGATGTGGTTCCTCTTGAAGAAATACGAGGCCTGTTGGAGCAAATTGATTCAATTGTAAGGAACAACCAAAATATTGAAGATGCACTGGATATAGTGGACAAGAAGATATTAGTAGATATTCTTGGCTTCGAGCAGAAAGTATGTGCAGATGCAAGGAGTATTTGGAAGAAGCTGCAGCGAAGACGATTGAATCGTGGATGAAATCAGGAAAAAGGAAACATTTGTCAGACTAGTATTGTAACTTAAGTGGACTTTGAAACGAAACAAGATGGGAGGTAACATGCAAGAAATTATAAATGAATTAGATGCGGGCGATTATATATCTTTAGGTGCATGTTTAGTTTCTGTAATTGCAGCAATAGCATCTATTGTCGCATGTGTAATTGCAAAGAAACAATTGGAATTGCAGGAAAAACAGTATGAAGATGGTGAACCGAATTTTAATATCAAGGTGCTAGATGCGATAATAAAGAAAGATAAAAAGATTAGTACTGTACAAGTATGGTTAAATATTCGTGTTGGTAATATATCCGACAAAGCCACTTCGATAAATAATATTGCGTTGCGGCTTTTTTGCCTAGAAGATATTATATATAGACCATCTTTAAATAAAGATGTCCAAACAGATACAGGAATAACATATTTTTCGATTGCACAGAATATAGGGGCACATTCCTCAGAAATGGGCTGGTGTATTTTTGATATACCAATTGATACCTATAACGATTTGCAAATAGAATATTCAGAATTGAATGTTGAAGATATTCATGGGCAAAAATGTGTTGAAAAAATTATATATATACAGGAAGAGTTGATAGATTATGGCATTTAATAGAAAGATGATTACTGTAAGTGAAAATGTTGTGAATATTGTTAATGATGCACTGGTATTACAACATGATTTTTGTGATGGGAAACCTATTCCGGCAATTGTAATTGACACATCAAATCATAACAAGATAGAGAATATGTTAAAGTTGCATATGAATGTTAATGAGGGTGAGATGAAGTTTTCGTGGGGAATGACAACTGATAAGAGAAACATAATCCTATTAGTTGAATCTATTTCGCCAATAGAATTAACATTTTCGATACTGTTTGAAATCGAAAAATATTATGCAGTTATAGATGAGATTTTGCGGTCACAGATGCTTATTATTCAAGGCGGAAAACCGGATGACAGGTTTTCATATAGTCTTAACTCAAATAAAATTGTTGTTGAGGTGCCTTTAACAGGATTTGAAGAAAAATGGTATGATATTAGAAAGAAATATCAAAGGAAGCGTCTAAAGAAGATGGGCGTAAAGAATAAGGACATTAATAATGTTATGAACGATATTGACAAGGAGTGGGATGCTGTGATAAGAACCCATCTTAAATAGCAAAATTATTTGGAATAATAGGAGAGAAGTGGTTTTATGGCAAAGAAAAAAGAGAAAGCTCCTCTATTTTTAAAAGTAATCTATTTTGATGAATCTACTGCACAAGATTATATTGATATTGTTAACGGCGGTAGGTTAGATTGGAGCAAAGAAGAAAATAAAGAGAAGATTGCAAAAATATTAGCTGAGATAGAAGCAGAAGCGCAAGCTGGTTTTAATGTAATCAGTTTTATTAAGGCGATGATGTCAAGCAATGTGAATGCGAGTGCGTCAAATGATATATCTAGAGCGTTTGAAACGACGTTAAAGAACACGCTTTTGACTGATTATATTTCAGTTGCTTCAAAGGATAACAATGTTAAGAAATTTGTGAATAGTGGAGTATATGCTCCGGATAATTCTATTTCGTTGTATAGAATGTACAGTTCATATTTAACAATTGTTCCAGCAGAACAAATGCCTATTAACATGGAAAAGCTTAATGAAGCATTGTTAGGAGAGAGAGGATACTACGAAATGCTTCTTACAAGTGAGACTGAACCTACATGCGTATTGCGTTTTAATGTAAAAGCATTTAAAAATAATTATAATTTGGCGGACTTATCGAAAATGCAGCTTACTTATTATGGAGTTAAGGTGGGAAGATGCACTAGAGAACAATTAAACATTGAAAAAGAATTTGAACACAAACCTAAAAAAGTTGTAATGTCAGCAGACAATATCATTGATGGAACGGTTTCAGAACAGAAGGATTTGGATGTATATGATATAGTATTGGCAGGTGTAATGTGTGAATAAGGTGGTTATTTTTTATGGCTCAAATCGGGCATTTATGGAAGTATTGCCTAAATCATATCGTAATCTGACAGATGTTGTAATGGAGTTAGATAAAGAGAGCAAAAACATGATTTTGCATATACCTGAACTGAATGGACAAAAAAGTGAGCCTGTAGATAAAGAAGATAAGAAACTGCAAGTAGAAAATTTTGTGATTAATTCTGATGAATATTGTGGAGTACGGGAACATGTGATAATTAATTTTGCTAATTTTATTGCAAAAATGGACATCACTAATATGTATATACAGAACCCACCAAAGAGTATAAGCGAGCAACTGCATAGGATTTATGATACAAGTATATTGCAGATAATACAACAGAAATATAATTGTATTGATGAAGCCATAATAAGAAAATTCAACAAAGAATATGATGAAAGAATTATAGGGCAAACAAAAGTAAAAATAGAGGTTTTGCAAGCAATATATCCATTGATTGATGGTAAGCAGAAAAAGCCAGTAATTATACTGTTTTATGGGGATTCGGGTTTGGGGAAAACCGAAACGGCACAGTATTTATCAGAATTGTTAAGTGGTAATTTATTTCGCAAGCAATTTTCTATGTATCAAAATAATGAATTTGCAACATATTTGTTTGGGGGAAATTATTATGAAGGCAGTTTTGCAAAAGATCTTTTAGACAGAGATTCAAATATAATTTTGCTTGATGAGTTCGATAAGTCGAACCCTGTTTTTCGTAGTGCGTTTTATCAGCTATTTGATGAAGGAATTTATGAGGAAAAAAATTACAAAGTAAATTTGGACAATGCGATAATTATATGTACATCAAATTATAAGGATGAAAGAGAAATTAAGGAAAATCTGGGTAATGCAATATATAACCGATTTGACTCAATAATTCGCTTTGACGAATTGTCCGATGAATCGAAGGAGATTATAGCGAAAAATAATTTAGAAGATTTGGCAACAGATTACCAAGAAGTACTAGACGGTATGGATGAAGAAATACGGTCGAGATTAATGAGTGCAGTAAAAGGATGTAGTAATGCTAGAGAGATAAGACGAATTATTAAAGAAGTACTTAATTTGTTGGCTATTAGAAAAATGTGTGGAGATGAAGAGGTAGGAGGAGCCTAACTAACTCCCCCATAGCCTCTACATACCCTTGTAACCCACCTTCTATGGAAGCCAATTTGGCATAAAGTACCGGTTTCTCTCTAGCAAGCCTTGTAAGATACGCAATATCAGAAGGTTCCTCCAGACGATTGGAAGCATTGCATTTTGGCAGTCAAAAGAGACATGGAATTCATCGTTGAGGTTGACCTCGACACAATCGGTTTCAGAATTATACATTGCTAAAATTATCTTAATCATAAGTGGCTCCTTTCGAGAGGTGATATAAGTTTAAGTGTAAGAGCATAGTTGTCGTGGGATGTCCTGAGCAGCTCTCCGAATAAAACACATATGCAACACTTGATGTAAGGAATCCCTTATATTCGGGCTTTTCAAGCTCTCGAAACATTAACGAAGAGATAATTTTACAACCATTTCAAAAAGAGTTCAAAGCCCCCGAAAGTCCGGCGGAAACCCACTTGTTTTCGGGGGCTTTCTTTGTTCTCAAAGTGTGCAATCATTTTACATTTGTGTATTTTTGATATAAAAATTCATATCCCCATGTGACATATGCGAGCTGCCGGGAAAAAAGATATACTTCAACCGGAAGTTGAATTTGGTGCATAAACTCTCTTGCGCGGTTATTGCATAGCAGGCGGCAGGCAGGTTATGATAAAAGCGGAGGTGGCGGACATGCTTGATGGTATTAAGGTTGGAAGTTTTATAATGAATAAACGTAAAGAACTGGGAATGACGCAGCAGCAGCTGGCCGACAAACTGAAGGTTTCTTTTCAGGCAGTTTCAAAGTGGGAAACAGGAACGACATATCCCAATATTGAAATTCTGAGGGATTTGGCCGTTGCGCTGGATGTAACGGCGGATGAGATTTTGGCAGGCAGCGAAAGGGATGCCGAAGAACTGTCCTACAGTAAAGCCGGGATTGATATAGCATACACGGATAATATAAAAAAGGAAATATCGAAGCATATCGAAACAGGTGATAAACGTGTTTTAAACGGATTAGGGCCGTTTGCGTCCCTGTATGACATAGATTTCCCAGAGCTTAAGGAGCCGGTGCTGGTCTTGAAGGCAGAGGAGCCGGGCTCGAAGCAGAAGCTTGCGATGGAATACGGCTATACGGAATCCATTTGTCATGACATGATTAATCATTTGGTGAATGATATAGCGGTTATGGGAGCAAAGCCGCTGGCGGTATTGGATACTATTGTATGCGGAAGCGCGGAGAAGGATACGATTAAAAGTCTGGTGAAAGGCGCGGCGGAAGCCTGCAGGGAAAATGACTGCTCCCTGGTTGGCGGCGAAACCTCTATTCAGCCTTTGGTGGTTGAGCCGGGCGTATATGTGTTGACCTCCAGCATTGCGGGTATTGTAGAAAAGAGCAAGGTAATTGACGGTTCCGCAGTAGAAGAGGGAGACGCCGTTCTGGCCATAGCCTCAAATGGCCTGCATACAAACGGTTATTCCCTGATACGCCTGTTAATGGACAGAATGCCTCAGATAAAATTAGATAAAATAGACGGTCTTACTTTTATTGAACAGATTATGAAACCCCATGCTCCCTATTACAAAGCTATTAAGGACTTGTTCGGAAAAGAGGTAATACATGGAATGGCACATATTACCGGGGGCGGAATAGAGGGGAATCTATGCAGAGTGATACCGGACGGATACTGTGCGAAGATTGATTTATCAAAGCTGCGGGTGTTAAAGCTTTTCAAATATATTCGTGATTGCGGAAATATCAGCGATGAAGAAATGCTACACACATTTAATTGCGGCGTGGGCTTTAATCTTATTGTTCCGCAGAAGCACAAAGATATGGTGATAAAGCATGTTCAGAGGTATTATGACTGTTATGAGATAGGCTTCATAGAAAAAGGCAATCATAAGGTAGCGTTTGAAAAGGGAATCAACTGGTTGCTGTAGCCGGATGGAGATATCTGTGTTAAAATGATTGAAAAGTTTTAACAGGGAGGGCTATGTATGAAGCATATTCTGATAATTGATGATGATGTATATATTGGCAATGTGCTTGAAGAAACACTTCGTAAAGAGGGCTATCAAGTATCACGGGCTTATTCGGGGACAGAAGCATTATATGTGCTGTCTGCGTCAAAGCCCGACCTTATTTTGCTGGATTTAATGCTTCCTGGTCTTTCCGGTGAAGAAGTGCTGCCGCAAATAAAGGGCATACCCGTTATTGTTGTCAGTGCAAAGCTTGATGTGAATGATAAGGTGGACCTTTTGCTTGGTGGTGCAGCGGACTATATTACAAAACCTTTTGAAATGAAAGAATTGCTTGCAAGAATTACCGTTGCGCTTCGCAATGGTTTAGCTTTGGTTCATTCTATTTTGTCTTTTGATAATCTGCGGCTGGACATCATGACACATGAAGTCTTTGTAGGACAGCAAGGAGTAAATCTAACAAGGACGGAGTTTGCAATCTTAAAGCTTCTCATGCAAAACCCGTCGCAAGTAATAGCAAAGTCTATATTGCTTGAACGCATTAGCGAGGATACTCCCGATTGTACGGACAGCTCATTAAAAACGCATATCAGTCATTTACGAAAAAAACTGCGGGATATTGGGGGAAAAGAATATATAGACGCAGTATGGGGTATTGGATTCAAATTGAAGTCGGAATAAATCTTAATGAAATCTCAACTATTTTCTTAACCGTTTTCTCAACTATTTCCTGCTATAATGCCAGCATCAGGCATGAAATACCTGTGCAAAAAAGCTTAATTTGTTGGAGGTGAAAAACATGGTTAAACTTTTAAGAGCTAATTTAGCAAGGCTTTGGAAAAGCAAAGTGTTTTGGTTGGGATTTTTTGTGCTGACTGCTTTTGGTATATTACAAAAAATCACCATAATCCAAGATTCGATAGAAGTACATTATTTAGAGGAAGCATTTTGGATACAGGCATTAGTGATTGGCATGATTCTTTCTGTGTTTATCAGCCTTTTTGTGGGGTCTGAATATGAGTATGGTACCATCAGAAATAAAATTATTTCAGGTCATGCCCGTTCAAATATTTATTTCGTAAATGTATTAGTTTGTATCCTTGCAGGATGGATGATGTGCCTGGGGTGTCTGATTTCTTCGCTTTTGACAGGGGTTCCTTTTTTGGGATTTTTTCACAGGGAGCTTTCAGAGGTTCTTTTACAAGGAATTTGCGTATTTGCTTTGAGCGCAGCTTATACAGCAATTTACTGTTTTTTTGCTATGTTAATTCCTAATCGCACGATTACAGCGATTGTCTGTATCTTACTTTCCTTTTTGCTGTTGTTTGCCGGTACGGTTGTTTCGAATCGGCTGGATGAATCAGAGTATTATTATATTCCGGATGCGACCTTGGGGATAGGTGAGATTGATGATGGAAGCCATTCTGAATGGATTCGTAATCCCGATTATTTAGAGGGAACCAAACGGCGGATTTATGAAATAGTTTTCGAAGTTATTCCGGGAGGACAATCGTTACAGCTTAGTGGAATGTTAAATGAACATACCCGTTATATAGAGATGTTTTCGGCCTCGTTAGCCTGGATTGTTTTATCGTGCGGTTGTGGGCTGCTACTGTTTTGCAGGAAAGATTTGAACTAGTGGGAAGGTATATCATAAAGGAGGTAATTTTTATGGACTATGTTTTGAAAGCGACGGCTTTGAGTAAGAGCTACAAAGACTTCAAAGCGTTGAACGGACTATCTATGAATGTTCCCAAAGGGGCGATTTATGGCTTTGTGGGAAAAAATGGAGCCGGCAAGACAACACTGATTCGTCTGATATGCGGACTGCAGGAACCGACGTCCGGCAGCTATACGCTGTATGGCAGAAAAAATACAGATAAGGAAATCGTAAAATCACGCAGAAGAATGGGCGGAGTAGTGGAGACGCCGTCTATTTATCTCGATATGACGGCGGAGGATAATCTAAAGCAGCAATATCGTATTCTGGGACTTCCGTCGTTTGACGGTCTGACGGACATTCTGAAGTTAGTGGGACTTGAAAGTACCGGGAAAAAGAAGGCAAAAAACTTTTCTCTGGGTATGCGCCAAAGATTGGGCATTGCCATAGCGCTTGTGGGAGACCCTGATTTTCTGGTATTGGATGAACCTGCAAACGGACTTGACCCACAGGGCATTATTGAAATACGGGAATTGATATTGAAGCTCAATTGGGAGCAGCAAATTACAGTTTTGATTTCGAGCCATATTCTCGACGAGCTCTCAAAGCTTGCGACACATTATGGTTTTATTGATAAGGGACGTATTGTAAAGGAGATGAGCGCCGTTGAATTGGATGCGGCCTGTAAAAAGTGCATCCGTATGGATGTGAGTGATACAAAGGCTCTTGCCCGTGTGCTTGAGGATATGAAGATTTCTTACAAAATTCTTTCCGATACAACTGCGGATGTATATGCCAGGGTAAACATCACGCAGTTGACTACGGCGTTGGCAAAGGAGAATTGTGAGGTAACTTCCCTGCATGAACGAGATGAAAGTCTGGAGAGTTATTATATCAGTCTGGTAGGAGGCGGCAAGTATGGAAAGTAAACTTTCAAATATTCAGCTCAATGGATTGAGTTTGGTATGCGTGCTGAAGCTTATCAATTTTTTCTGGATACCCTCCCGACGGGACAGAGCATCCAGCTTTCGGCAGGGGAGGTTTTACATCCGCCTTTGATGATGGTATATGCAACGGTAGTAAGCATGATAACAACGGTTTTTGGCATTTTTGCCTTTAAGAAAAGAAATTTGAGGTAAGGGGTTTGTTATGGAGATAGGGTTATGGGTTCTCATCGGTATCATGGCTGTGATGATGATTGCATTGTCTGTAAAGATTCATCTTTTGCAGAAAGCCGCAAAGGAAATCGAAACCGCCTTTGTCGACAGGCTCATAACCGAAACAAACACTCTGATTGATATTTCGTCAAATGATAAATATATGCGCCATCTGGCAGGCACGGTTAATAGTCAGCTCCGAAAACTTCGTACACAACGCCATCGTTTTCAACAGGGTGACAGAGAACTTAAAAATGCCATTACGAATATCTCTCATGATTTAAGGACGCCCTTGACGGCAATTTGCGGATACTTAGATTTAATGGAACAGGAAGAAAAGTCGGAAACAGTAGACCGGTATCTTGAGGTAATCAAAAATCGGGTGGAAATACTGAAACTGTTGACAGAGGAGTTATTTCGGTATTCGGTGATTCTTTCCTGTGAAAATAGTGCAAGCAAAGAGCCGGTAGTAATCAATAGCATATTGGAGGAAAGCATAGCGGCATGTTATACCGCGCTTAACGAAAGGGGTATTACGCCTCATATTCAGATGCCTGAAGAGAAAATCATCCGAATGCTTGACCGTTTTGCTTTGATTCGCGTATTTTCCAATCTTCTGAATAACGCCATCAAATATAGTGACGGTGATTTGGATATTACGCTGTCTGAAGCCGGCGAAATTATTTTTACCAATAGGGCGTCCGGATTAAATGAGGTACAGGTTGGCAAACTGTTTGACCGTTTTTACACGGTTGAATCTGCGGGAAAGTCAACGGGCCTGGGACTGGCGATAGCAAGAACGCTGGTGGAACAGATGGGCGGAAAGGTATCCGCCGTATATCAGAAAGACAGCTTAAGTATTCGCATTTTCTTTCCGGACGCCAATTGTTAAAAGTACCCTTTGACAGGGTATTTTTTTGTATTATAGGAAATACTGTGTTACTGTGAAGGACTAAAGTATATGAATTTCCTATGGCATGTATTTTTATAATAAAATATCTTGACATTCAAAATAATATCCTGTATATTTGTTTTGTGATTAAAATAGTTTTAATTTCAAACAAAAAACAAGGTAGATAACAAATAGGATGTGTGAAGAAAGGAGCATTAAAATGTTGGAAAAGGTAAAGGACATTATTGAGGAGCAGTTGAATCTGGAGGGCGTGGAGATTAGCGACGCGTCCCGATTCAAGGAGGATTTGAATGCGGACTCTCTGGATTTGTTTGAGCTGGTTATGGCCTTTGAGGAAGAGTATGGTGTGGAGATTCCCACAGAGGAGCTTGCCGGACTGGAAACAGTGGGGGATGTTATCCGCTATTTACAGGAGCATGGGGTAGCGGCATAAGCAGCGGTGCATTGCGTTATAAAGTGTTTCAGACTTGACGTATTGCTGCAGACGGCAGAATTTTATGGATAAGAAACATTAAAATATGCGCCTGGGAGCGCAGATGGGAGCAGCATGCAGAAGCATACGAGAATTACAAAAATACTGGGAATCGAGTATCCTGTTTTGCAGGGTGGAATGGCATGGGTGGCGGAATATCATCTGGCAGCCGCTGTGTCGGAGGCTGGAGGGCTGGGGCTGTTGGGAGCGGCCAGCGCTCCGGTGGAAGTAGTCAGGGAGCAGATACATAAGGTAAGAGAGCTGACGGATAAGCCTTTTGGGGTGAATATTATGTTGCTTAATCCCAATGCAAAGGATGTGGCCAGGCTTGTCATAGAGGAGAAAATCCCCGTTGTCACCACAGGGGCGGGAAGTCCCGCAGAATTTATGAAGGAATGGAAGCAGGCGGGAATAAAGGTTATTCCCGTGGTCTCCAGCGTAGCCATGGCGAAGCTGATGGAGAAGGTGGGAGCAGACGCCGTTGTGGCGGAGGGAATGGAGTCGGGCGGCCATATTGGCAGTCTGACGACAATGGCTCTGGTGCCTCAGGTAGTGGACGGCGTTTCTATTCCTGTTGTTGCTGCCGGCGGTATTGCGGACGGCAGAGGCTTCGTAGCAGCCCGTGCGCTTGGGGCGGAGGCTGTACAAATCGGAACCCGCTTTGTTTTGTCCCGGGAATCCATTGTACATGAGAAGTATAAGGAGAGGCTGATAAAAGCGAAGGATATTGACTCTGTCATTACGGGAGCATCCACGGGCCATCCGGTCAGATGCATTCGTAATCAGATGACAAGGGAATACCTGCGTCTGGAAAAGGAAGGCGTTCCCTTTGAGGAACTGGAATATCTGACATTGGGAACTCTCAGGAAGGCGGTTATGGAAGGGGATGTGACCAATGGTACCGTCATGGCGGGACAAATTGCGGGTCTGTTGAAGGAAGAGCTGACTTGCAGAGAGATTATCGAGGGAATGATGCGGCAGGCCGAAGAGTGCAGCGCCGCTATTTAACAGGAGTGCAATTATGGGAAAAACAGCGTTTTTATTTCCGGGGCAGGGAGCACAGTATATAGGAATGGGAGAGGATTTATACAGGAATTCTGAGACTGCCCGCAGGGTGTTTGGTCTGGCAAAGCAGGTAACGGGTTTATCCCTTGAAGAGCTTTGCTTTCGGGACGAAGAGAGAATCAATGAGACAAAGTATACGCAGCTTGCCATACTTACGGTGGAATTAGCGTTCCTTTCCTGTCTGCAGGAGGCGGGTATTACCGCTGACGCCTATGCAGGCTTAAGTTTGGGAGAATATGCTGCGGTGGTGGCCAGCGGCGCTATGGCGGCCGAGGATGCCTTTGCGCTGGTGCAAAAGAGAGGCCTGTGGATGCAGGAGGCCTATCCTCAGGGAGGAGCTATGAGCGCGGTTCTTGGTTTGGAGGCCGATATTATCGAAGGGATTTTAAAGGATGTTCTGGGAACGGTGTCCATTGCCAACTATAATTGTCCCGGACAGATTGTGATTACCGGTGAAAAGGGCGCTGTGGAGCTGGCCTCAACCAGGCTGGCGGAGGCGGGCGCAAAAAGATGCGTTCCGTTGAAGGTGAGCGGCCCTTTTCATTCCGTCTTTATGGAGGGAGTGGGAAGCAGTCTGTTGGCGGAATGCGAAAAGCTTCACTGGAATCAGATACAAACGCCGTATTTCAGCAATGTCACGGCCAAGATGGTTACAGATGAGAAACAGATTCCGAATCTTCTGGCCGCACAGGTGTCCTCTCCAGTGCGCTTTGAGCAGAGCATCAGGGGGATGATAGACCAGGGAATCGATACCTTTGTAGAGGTAGGCCCGGGGAAAACGCTGTCCTCTTTTTTGAGGAAAATTGACAGGAAGGTAAGCTCCTGTTGCGTAGGCACGCAGCAGGAGCTGGAAGCTTTCAGGCAGAAGCTGAAGGAAGGAGTATAGGATGTTGACTGGTAAGATAGCTCTGGTGACGGGCGCATCAAGGGGAATCGGATGTGAAATCGCATTGTCGTTTGCCAGGGCGGGCGCCTTTGTAGCAGTTAATTATAACAGCAACGCAAAGGCTGCCCGGGATGTGGTGAGCCAAATTAAAAGCGAGGGCGGAGCGGCAGCGGAGTACTGCTGTGATGTTTCTGATTTTGAAGCCTGTAAGGATATGACGGCAGCTGTGGTCAGGGATTATGGTAGGCTGGATATTCTGGTGAATAATGCGGGAATCACGAGGGATGGATTGCTTTCCGGCATGAAGGAGGAGGACTTTGATGCAGTTCTGGAGACGAATTTAAAGGGCTGCTTTAATATGCTCAGGCATGCCTCCCGATATATGATAAAGCAGCGGGGAGGGAAAATTATTAATATTTCCTCCGTATCGGGGGTTCTGGGAAATGCAGGTCAGGCTAATTACAGTGCGGCGAAGGCCGGCATAATCGGTCTGACGAAAAGCGCCGCCCGGGAGCTGGCTGCACGTAACATTCTGGTAAATGCGGTTGCACCGGGTTTTGTGTATACGGATATGACAAGACAGATGCCGGAGAAAACGCTGGAGGCGGCTCTGGCGCAAATTCCCCTGCATAGGATGGGAACACCGGAGGATGTGGCCAAAGTGGTTTTGTTCCTGGCGGGAGAAGGCGGAGATTATATGACAGGTCAGGTTCTCTGCGTGGACGGGGGCATGGCAATCTAAGGAAGAGCTGATTCAATCAGCCCTTCCTTAGAGCCTCCGGCGGTGTACACGGATTTGCAGGGGAATTAAGGAATCGCTGCTTCAATCTGACCTTCCTTAGGCTTCTGCAGTATACACGGATTTGCAGGAAAAAAAGCGGCGTAGCGCTTTGGAATGGAGAGAAGAATGAAAAAAAGGGTTGTTGTTACGGGGATGGGTATTATTTCGCCTATCGGCCTGGATATAGATGCGTATTGGGAGAGCATAAAAGCGGGAAGAACCGGATTTGGTTATATAGACACCTTTGACGCCAGCGAGTACAAATGTCATGTGGCGGCTCAGGTGAAAGGGTTTAACGCCGGAAATTATATGGATACCAAGTCCGCCAGACGTATGGAGTTATTTTGCCAGTATGCGGTGGCGGCTGCCGGGGAGGCTTTGGCGGACAGCGGTCTGGAGCTGGAGAAGGAGGACGCCTATCGTGTGGGCTGCTGCATTGGCAGCGGCATCGGAAGCCTTCAGGCAATGGAGCGGGAGCATAAAAGGCTTCTGGAAAAAGGCCCGTCCCGAATCAGCCCGTTGATGGTGCCTATGATGATATCTAATATGGCTTCGGGGAATGTATCCATCCAGTTTGGCCTGAAGGGTAAGAATCTGAATGTGGTAACTGCCTGCGCCACCGGTACGCATTCCATAGGAGAGGCATTTCGTACTATTCAATATGGGGATGCGGATGTCATGCTGGCAGGAGGCTCGGAAAGCTCTATTACCCCTATTGGAGTAGCGGGCTTTAGCGCGCTTACCGCTCTGTCTGAAAAGGATGATTTGACCCGATGCTCCCTCCCCTTTGACAAGGACAGGAGCGGCTTTGTGATGGGCGAGGGTGCAGGGGTGCTGGTACTGGAGGAGCTGGAGCATGCACAGGAAAGAAACGCTTTGATTTATGCGGAGGTCATTGGATATGGCTGCAGCGCGGACGCCTACCATATCACCTCTCCCATGGAGAGCGGAGAGGGAGCGGCGAAGGCTATGGAGTTTGCCATTTCGGACGGTGGGCTTACGCCTTCTGATATTACTTATATCAATGCTCATGGCACGGGTACGCATCACAATGATTTGTATGAGACGAGGGCCATCAAGCGTTTATTTGGGGAGCATGCCTTCCATATGAAGGTGAATTCCACGAAATCCATGATAGGGCATCTGCTGGGAGCGGCAGGTGCGGTGGAGTGCATTACCTGCGTAAAGGAGCTGCAGGAGGGTTATATTCACAAGACCGTAGGCTTTCAGGAGGCGGAAGAGGAAATGAATCTGGATTACTGTAGGGAGGCCTGGGAGGGGCATGTACCTTATGCACTGACCAATTCACTGGGCTTTGGAGGACATAATGCCAGCCTGCTTTTGAAGAGATGGGAGGATTGAGAAATGTCTGTTTATAGTGCGAAAGAGATTATGGAAATCATACCTCACAGACAGCCCTTTATGTTGTTGGATACGATAGAGGAGCTGGAACCCGGGAAGCGGGCGCTGGCAAAGAAATGCGTCAGCTATAACGAGCCTTTTTTTGCCGGTCATTTTCCGGTGGAGCCGGTAATGCCGGGGGTACTTATCATAGAAGCGATGGCTCAGACAGGAGCGGTTGCGTTGATGACCTGTGAGGCCTATCGGGGCAAGGTAGGTTATCTTGTGGGCATCAACAAGGCGAAGCTTCGGCACAAGGTAGTGCCCGGCGACGTCTTGATGCTGGAGACGCAGATGGTTAAGGTCAAGGGCCCCGTGGGGGTGGCAGACTGCAAAGCCATGGTGGACGGCAGGGTCGTTGCCTCTGCGGAGCTGATGTTTGCAATCTAAGGAAGGGCTGATTGGACTAAGAGGGATTGAATCGGACTTGTCTGCTTTGTTTTGATTGGAAAATTGGGAGCCGGCAGCTTGCCTGTCATATTACAAGCTGTCACATGCGCAGGCAAATAAGATTTTCTTAATGTTCCGTATGTTTCCGGCAATTCCGGGACATGGATGTCCCGGAAAGCCCGACTTGAGCCACGATGGCGAATGTCGGGCGGTTGCATGGACATCCGGGAAGCTTATCGGAACATTTAGAAAATCCATTTGTCGGAGCAGACAGCGAGTGATATGACAGGTAAGCTGCCGGAGTACACCCGGAGCTATGGAATTTTGAGCGTCTGTGGGGACAGACAGCCGGGAAGATGGATTGGTATGCGTGCCAAAGCACGCAAGAGGTATAAAAATGAAAGAGAATGACCAGGTAAAATGCCCTAAATGCGGCAAAATGTTGGATAAGAATCGGGTAGTCAAACGGAAGTACATTTGTTATGAATGCGGCGGCTATTTCAGGGTAAATACCTATAACAGACTTCGGATGGCGGCAGACAGAGGCTCCTTTGAGCCATGGTTCGAGGATATGCCGGTGAGCAATCCCTTGGAGGATGGAGAATATGAGGAAAAGCTGCGCGCCGCACAGGAAAAGACAGGCTTAAGGGAAGCTGTTACAATCGGCCTGGCCAAAGTGTTCGAGGAGCCGGTGGTGATGGGCGTCTGTGACGCCAGATTTCTAATGAGCAGCATGGGCTATGTGGTAGGCGAGAAAATTACGAGGGCTTTTGAACGGGCTACAGAGCTGAAGCTGCCGGTATTTCTGTTCTGCTGCTCCGGAGGCGCCAGAATGCAGGAGGGAATTATTTCGCTGATGCAGATGGCCAAGACCTCGGCAGCCATTAAAAAACATGGGGAAGCGGGGCTTTTATATGCACCCATATTGACGGACCCGACTACAGGCGGCGTGACAGCCAGCTTTGCCATGCTGGGTGATATTATTATGGCGGAGCCGGGAGCATTAATCGGTTTTGCGGGTCCCCGGGTAATTCAACAGACTATCGGACAAAAGCTCCCGGAGGGCTTTCAGACGGCGGAGTTTCTGGTGGAGCATGGTATTATAGATGGTATTGTGAGACGGGAAAATCTGAAAAAGACCATTTATTTCCTGATACATTGTCATAAGCAGCGGCAGGGGTATGCAAATTTTCAAAATGAGAAGGATGAGCGCTTTGAACTCAATGAGATTCTCAAAGAGAGAAGCGTGCGGACGCTGCCCAAAACTCCCTGGCAGAAAATCAGAGCGGTTCGCAGTATTACCAGACCCAACGCCAGAGATTATATTGACCGGATTTTTGAGGTGTTTGTGGAGGCGCATGGAGACAGGGCATTCAGGGATGACAAGGCTATGGTCTGCGGCATTGCTCTGCTGGAGGGCCAGCCGGTAACGGTCATTGCGGAATGTAACGGAAAGACGCTGGAGGAATGTAAGGAGCGCAACTTTGGCATGCCTATGCCGGAAGGTTATCGGAAAGCCTTGCGTCTGATGCGTCAGGCGGAGAAGTTTAACCGTCCGATTATCAGCTTTGTAAACACTCCCGGCGCTTATTGCGGCATCGAGGCCGAGGAGAGAGGACAGGGCGAAGCTATCGCCAGGAATCTCTGTGAACTCAGCGCGTTTACCGTGCCGGTGCTGTGTATTCTGATTGGTGAGGGAGGAAGCGGCGGCGCACTGGCCACGGCGGTGGGAAACGAGGTATGGATGATGGAGGACGCCACCTATTCCATCCTTTCGCCGGAGGGCTATGCGTCTATTCTGTGGAAGGACAGCGGCAGGGCAAAGGAGGCGTCTGAGCGTATGCGGATTACCGCGGAGGATTTAAAACGTCTTGGGGTTATAGAGAAAATTATACCGGAATATGGCGGCGCAGACGCCAGTTCGGTGGACGCCATCGCCGGTTTTATGAAAGAAAGTATTCGTGGATTTTTAAAGCGTTTTGATGGGGTGAGCAGACAGGAGATTGCGGCGCAGCGCTATGCGAGGCTGCGGGAAATGTAGGAGTGCGGGGACGCTTTGGCAGGGAGGTTAAAATGAGCTTGCTGAAAATCGGTGAACGGGAAAATAAGGTGGATGTCGTACAGGGCGGCATGGGTGTGGGCATCAGTCTGTCCGGCCTGGCCGGAGAGGTGGCCAGAGAAGGCGGCATCGGAATTTTGTCGGCGGCTCAGATTGGATATCGGGAGCCGGATTATGAGACGGACGCACTTAAGGCCAATTTGCGGGCGGTGAAGAGCGAGCTTCATAAAGCAAAAGAATATGCTCCCGAAGGCATTATCGGTATGAATATCATGGTGGCTACCAGTGACTATGAGCAATACGTCCGGGCAGCCGTGGAGGCGAAGGCGGATTTGATTGTGTCCGGTGCGGGGCTTCCCATGGAGCTGCCAAAGCTGGTGAAGGACAGCGGTGTAAAGATTGCGCCTATTGTATCATCCCTTCGGAGCGTCCGTGTCATCACAGACTATTGGTGGAAAAAGTACCGAACTTTGCCTGATATGGTGGTCATAGAAGGGCCTGAGGCGGGAGGACATCTGGGCTTTCACCGGGAGGAGCTGCAAAAGCTGTTGACGGGAAATCCCAGGGAGAATTATGATGCCTTCGTACAGGAAATCATTGGGTATATCCGGGAACTGGAGCAGAAGCGCCAAAAGAAAATTCCTGTGGTAGTGGGCGGCGGCATTTATCACCGGGAGGAGGGTGAGCATTACCGTAAGATGGGAGCAGATGGCGTGCAGCTTGGCACCCGATTCGTGACCACTTATGAATGTGACGCTTCCATGGCATACAAAAAAGCTTATATAGATGCCCGCAAAGAGGATATAGTCATTGTGGATTCGCCGGTGGGGCTGCCGGGGAGAGCGATTCGGAATGCCTTCCTGGAGCGGGTTTCAAACGGAGAGAGGTTCTTTGGAAGCTGCAGGAAATGTATCAGGATGTGTAATCCGGCCACCAGCCCGTATTGCATTGCCCAGGCGCTTATCCGGGCAGTGGAGGGTGATGTTTCCGAAGGATTGCTGTTTTGCGGAGCCGGTGCTTATCAAGCGGACCATTTGGAGCATGTATCGGACATACTGCGGGAATTTGGTGAAAAGTAAGTTGCGGAAAGGATGAAAGAGATGATTATCAGGGGAACAGGAAGCTCTGTACCGGATTATGAACTGACGAACAGGGAGCTGGAAAATATTGTGGATACCTCAGACCAGTGGATTGCGGAGAGAACTGGTATTCGCAGCAGACATATCGCCACCGTGCAGACGACCACGCAGCTTGCGGTGCAGGCCTGTGAGCGGGCGCTTTCGGATGCGGGGAAAACTGCCTCCGAGGTGGAGTTGATTATTGTGGCAACGGTGTCCGATGAGGAAAAGCTCCCCTGTACGGCCTGTCGGGTGCAGGCAGCTATCGGCGCCGAGCAGGCTGTGGCCTATAATGTGAATGCGGCCTGTGCGGGCTTCCTCTTTGCACTGAGTATTGCGGAGGCTTATTTCCTCTCCGGTATGTACCGTAATGCATTAATCATAGGAGCGGAGGTACTCTCCAAGCTGGTGGATTGGTCGGACCGCTCTACCTGCGTACTGTTTGGAGACGGTGCGGGGGCGGTATTTGCCCAGGCAGGAGGAAAGCCGGCCCTTTTTGTGCAGGGCAGCGACGGACTAAGAGGCGATGCCCTCCGCTGCAGCCTGCCGGCGAACCGTTCTCCCTTTGTCAGGGAAATAGAAGAGGAGTCTCCCTATGTCACCATGGACGGAAAGGCGGTCTATCAGTTTGCCGTCTCCACGGTGCCGAAATGTGTGGAGCAGGTGCTGGAAAAGGCAGGGACGCAGGCGGATGAGGTCAGCTGCTTTGTGCTGCATCAGGCCAACGAGAGAATTATTCGTTCTGTGGCCCGCAGGCTTTCACAGCCGTTGGAAAAGTTTCCCATGAATGTGCAGAGCAAGGGGAACCTTTCGGCGGCAAGTATTCCTGTGCTGTTGGATGAGCTTCACCGGGAAGGGATGTTGAAGAGAGGGGAAAAGGTGGTGCTGTCGGGCTTTGGCGCAGGATTGACCTACGGGGCTATGCTGCTTGTCTGGTAGAGGCTTATGAAAAATCCTTTGCTTTGCCCTTGGGAAATGGTATAATAATCCGTAGAAATACAGGCTCTGATGGTCGGCGGAGGTATGGAGTATGGATATAGATTCCATTATACAACAGGTAGATTCCTATTTTGAACAGAATAAGGGAGAGGAGGCGGAGAAGCTGATGCGGGAGAGTATCGTCCAGGCGGTAGCCGAGGCGGACGACGGGAGCCTGCTGAAGCTCCTCAATGAGCTGCTGGGATACTATCGGGAGACCGGCAGGGCGGAAGAATCCTATGTGATAGCTGACCGGGCTGTGGCTCAGGCTAAGAGCATGGGGTTGGAAGATACGCTGCCCTATGCCACCACGCTCTTAAACGTGGCGAATGCTTATCGGGCCGGGGGACGTCTGGAGGAATCACTGGCACATTACCGAAAGGTATATGAGATTTACCGGAAGGTATTACCTCCCGACGATATGCTGATGGCAAGCTTTGAAAATAATCTGAGCCTGCTCTGTCAGGAAACGGGGGATTTTAAGGCGGCGAAGGAGGCGCTGTTAAAGGCGCTTGCCATTGTGGAGAAAAGAGAGGCGGGCTATGAAATTGCCGTTACCTATGCCAATCTGGCCAATACCTGCGTGCAGCTGGGGGAGAGCGGGGAGGCTTACCAATATGCCCAGGAGGCTATTCGCCGCTTTGAAAAGGCGGGCAGTCAGGATTCGCATTATGGGGCGGCCCTGTCTGCTCTGGGACTTTATTATTACCAGAGGCAGGAATATGCGGAGGCGGCAGATTATTTTAGACGGGCCATGGAAACGGTGGAACAGAGTTTGGGCAGAAATGCTTTCTGGTATAGGCTGAAGGAGAATTATGAGGCCTGTGGCGCAAGGCTTAACCGTCGCGGTCTGGAATTATGCCGGGCCTATTATGAGACCTATGGCCGTTCTATGATAAAAGAGCAGTTCCCGGAGTATGAGGACAAGATTGCGGTGGGCCTTGTGGGTGAGGGAAGTGATTGCTTCGGCTATGATGATGCGCTTTCCAGAGACCATGACTGGGGGCCGGATTTTTGTATGTGGGTTACCGGCGACACCTATGAGAAGATAGGGACCAGGCTGCAGCAGGCCTATGAGAAGCTTCCCGGCAGTTTTCAGGGTTTTTCGCGTACTACTTCCAAAGCGGGAGTCGGCAGAAGGGGTGTACAGGTAATCGAGGCATTTTATGAAAGACTTACGGGAGCCGGGAGAGCGGATGAGATTGACTGGCGCCAGGCGAGCGACGCAGGGCTTGCCGCAGCGGTGAATGGTGAGGTTTTCCGGGATAAGGAGGGCATTTTTACCGAAAACAGAGAGGAATTGCGCAAGGGGTATCCCCCGGAGCTTCTGTATTTAAAGCTGGCGGAGGCGGCAGCAGGCTTTTCTCAGGCAGGTCAGTATAATTTTGAAAGAATGTGTAATCGGCAGGACGTTGTGACGGCGCAGCTTTTGCTGGCCGATTGTATCAGGCAGGCTATGAAATTAAAGCATTATCTGGAGGGGAAGTATCCTCCTCATGATAAATGGCTGTATCGGAGTTTAAAGGAGCTGCCGGGCGGGGAAGCTCTGGCGGATATGCTGCAAAGAATGCAGACGTTAAGCGGCGGGGAAACGCTGTTTGCGAGACAGGAGGAGATTCGGGCGTTGGTGGAGGAAGCAGGCGGCTGTCTGGCGGAGGAATTATATCGGAAAAATTATATCAGTGATACGGACCGTTATCTGGACGCCCATACGGAGGAGCTTTTGAAAAAATCCGTCTATGCGGCCAGGACGAAGGAGGAACTTGTAGAGCAGATAACCGCATTGGAGTTTGAGGCCTTTGACAAGGTGCAAAACGAAGGCGGCAGAGCGGAGTGTCAGAATAACTGGGCGACCTTTTCCATTATGCGAAAGAGCCAGTATCTGGCCTGGGATAAGCCCATGCTCATCCAGTACCTCTATGACTTTGACAGGGAGTATCGCAGAGGGCACAATCTGATTACCGAAAAATACGGACGTATGATGGAGAGTACGGCGCCTATGGAGTATGAGCGGCTGAAGGCTCATTTCCCTGCGCTGTCTCAGGAGAAGAAAGCGATTATAGAGCAGATTGCAGGGGTACAGGTGGGATGGATGGAGGAATTTGCCGCGAAATACCCTCATCTGGCAGACCATGCCAGAAGCATTCGCGCGGAGCAGGACAATGCCGCAAACACTTCCTATGAGACTTATCTTAAGGGAGAGCTTGGAACGTATTCCGATAAGATGCTGGAGCTGTATGGCAGATTTATCGTGTCCTGTGCCAGGGAGGGCAGAAATCTGGCCGGGGATATTATGAACAACAGCGTTCATTTGTATGGCTATAAGGATTTGGAGGCGGCGGAGAATTTCTATCGTACCTTTTCGTGAAAACAGAGGCAAAAAGGCGGCCGGTTAATACCAGCCGCCGTCTATTGTGATAATCTGACCGGTCATATAAGCGGGAGCCTGCACGGTCTGCCATACCAGTTTGGCCACTTCCTCCGGTGTGCCGATACGGTCGGCAGGGATTTCTGCCCTCAGAGCCTCCTTTTCTTCGGGAGACAGACAGGCGTTCATAGCCGTGTCGATGACACCGCAGGCGATAGCGTTTACTTGAATATTGCTGGGAGCCAGCTCCTTGGCCAATGCCCTGGTGAAGGCGTTGATTCCGCCCTTTGAGGCGGAATAGGCGGTTTCCATGGAAGCCCCCACATTTCCCCAGACGGAGGAAATGTTGACAATTTTGCCTGCATGATTCCGAAGCATCAGTGGGATACTGTGCTTACAGGTATAAAAGCAGGCGTCTAAATTCACGGAGATAACCCGGTGCCAGTCCTCTGCGGACATCTCGGACAAAAGTCCCACATAGGATATGCCGGCATTGTTTATCAGCACATCCAGCGATTCGGGAGCGGCTGCCCGGAAGAGCCGGGCCACCTGCTTCGCATCGCCCATATCTGTCTGAAAGGCCTGGCAGCGCACGGCGTAATGCTCGGACAGCGTACGGGCCAGCTGCTCCAGCTGAGGATAGGAATGCTGACAGGTTATTATCAGGCTGTAGCCTGCTTCGGCAAAGGTTTGGGCAATGGCCCTTCCTATGCCCCGGGAGGCTCCGGTAATCATAGCGGTTTGTGTTTTCATGGCGGCTTCTCCTTTACCGGATAAGTATAACATGAGCCGCCTTGCTTTTCCATATTAAAACTGTTACACTTAGGGAAACGCTGAGGAAGGCATTTCCTGTACCGGAGTATCACTGTTATTTTTCTTCGGCTGTTTGTGTTGGAGCGTCACAGACAGGCCTTGGTGCAGCAAAGCAGCCAAGTCCCTCAAGATGGAGGGATACAGGGAGTTGAAGCGGACTTGTCGGCTTTGTTCTGTGGTCTGATTGTTTAATGTTTCAGAAGGGAGGCTTTATGTACGAACTTATTATCGTGGGCTCAGGCCCGGCCGGTCTGTCGGCGGCAGTATATGCAAAAAGGGCAGGGTTAAATCTGCTGGTGCTGGAGCGCAATCCTCTAAGCGGAGGGCAGGTGCTCAACACCTATGAGGTGGACAATTATCTGGGGATGCCCGGCATGAATGGTTTTGATATGGGAATGGCCTTCAGGAAGCATGCCGACGGGCTGGGAGCGTCATTTCAGGAGGGCGAGGTGTCCGCGCTTACATGCGGGGACGGCTGTCTGCGGGTATGCACGGATAAGGAGGAGCTGGAGGCAAGAGCTGTGATTTTTGCCACCGGTGCAGAGCATGCCCATTTAAATGTGCCCGGGGAGGAGGAATTGTCCGGCATGGGAGTTTCCTATTGCGCGACCTGTGACGGAGCTTTCTTTAAGGGAAAGACGGTAGCAGTGGTAGGAGGAGGCGATGTGGCATTGGAGGATGCCATATATCTGTCGGCAATCTGCGAGAAGGTTTATCTGATTCACAGAAGGGACGAGCTTCGGGGAGCGCATATTCTTCAGGAGGAATTAAAAGCGCTTTCTAATGTGGAAATTCTGTACAGTCATGTGGTAAAGGAAATATACGGAGAGGATGCGGTGGAAGCTTTGTGCCTGCAGGAGGTAAAGAGCGGACAGGAGCGGAGGCTGCCTGTGAGTGGGGTGTTCGT
>JAMOZS010000023.1 GCA_023667765.1 Roseburia sp.
GATACAACGAATTCGCTTGACCCGCATACTTGCTGCCGCCGGAGCCGCTCTTTTGCTTTTTACCCAATCCGCTACGGCCTTTGCAGAAACCACCAAGGAGGAACGCATCGCCGCTAATCAGGCCCTGGAGGTACAGTCCAACAAGATAGAGAACTGGCCGGCCGGCCCCATGGTCAGCGCCGCCTCCGCCATTCTCATGGAAATCGAGACCGGAACCATCCTCTATGAAAAAAATATCCACGACCATCACTATCCGGCAAGCACTACGAAGATACTCACCACTCTGATTGCCTCGGAACGCTGCTCCTTAGACGAAGTCGTCACTTTTTCTTACGACGCGGTTTTCGGCATTCCCAGAGGAAGCAATCATGTGGCCATGGATGTAGGCGATACCCTTTCCATGGAGCAATGCTTAAACGCCATACTCATCCGTTCGGCCAACGAGGTGTCCTATGCAGTAGCGGAGCATATCGGCGGCACCTTTGAGGGCTTTGCTCAAATCATGAATGAACGGGCCGAGGAGCTGGGCTGTCTGGATTCCCATTTTGTGAATCCAAACGGTCTGCCGGATGAAAACCACTACACCAGTGCGTATGATTTGGCAATGATTGGACGGGCCTTCTTTTCCAATGACATGCTCTGTGGCATCACTACCACGAAACAGTTGATTATTCCCAAGGAAAAAGAAGATTTAATCGAATGGAATCAGATGGAGCTGATACCCGGGCGCAAATACGCCTACGAATATCTGGTGGGTTGTAAAACCGGTTATACCAACGACGCCAGAAGCACTCTGGTATCCTGTGCCGAGAAGAACGGCATGAAGCTGATTTGCGTGGTATTACAGGATGAGAATCCTCAGTATTACGAGGATACTATCGCCCTGTTTGACTATGGCTTCAGCAATTTTGACAAGATTAATGTATCTCAGGCCGAGACCAAATACAATATAGAAAACATCGGCTTTTTCTACAGCGACAACGATATTTTCGGCACCTCCAAGCCTATTCTTTCCCTGAATAAGCAGGATTGCATCATTGTGCCAAAAACCGTAAGCTTTAAGGATTTGACCTCCAGCATCTCCTATGATACGGAAAGCGACAATCAGGCTGCCCTCATCTCTTACACCTATCAGGGCGTTCCCCTGGGCACAGCCTCCGTAGACCTGACGCCTCAACAGGAAAAGCCTCATACCTTTGACGTGGACGAAGAGGATGCGGCGGCCGAAGCGGCCGAAGAACCTTCTCCCGCCGCAAAGCCTTCTTTTATCTTTATAAATATTCTGAAAATATTAGGCTGGGTTGTGGGTATCGCCGCTGTTTTACTTGTACTATTCCTGGGTTACCTTTTCCTGAAAAGCTATCACATTTCGTTTCTGCGTACCGGCAGACGCCTCTGGAAGCGCCGCCGCAGACAGCAGCGCCAGCGCCAAAGCCATTATCATGCCTCCTCGGACGTACAGGCTGCCCGCAGAGCCCAGATACGAGCTGCCAAAAGACATTGCAGAAAACGCTCCCGCGGATAGACGGGAGCGTTTTTATTACTTTATCGGATTCGTTTTTCTTTTCCGGCGCAGCTGCTTCGCCCGCTGCTGACGCTGAAGCAAAAGCTCCATATCCTTTGGCTCAATGAACTTGGTCGTCTTAATCACAAAAACTCCCCCCTCCGCCTTATGCAAGCGTATCTTTCCCTTTAAGTAGCCATGCTCTTCACAATAG
The DNA here is from genome assembly GCA_023667765.1 of Roseburia sp. GTDB lineage: Bacteria > Bacillota > Clostridia > Lachnospirales > Lachnospiraceae > Acetatifactor. Next base: position 1,719 of record JAMOZS010000023.1, read on the forward strand.
GCCGCACAATAATAATGCCTTCCGTTAACGGTGAACCAGCGGATTTTCTTTCGCAGATTCCGATGGCACAGATAGCACTTGCTGGAGCTCACCTCTCTGTCCGCAAAAGCCGCCTGCTTATCCGCAAATACTCTGGAAATATATTTATAATAACCGTCAAACTGCACCTTCACCTCATCCTCCCGGCGGCCGGGGGGATGATATACATCATAAGATACATTCTGTAAGACCTCCGGCTTTTGCTCCAGAATACAGGATAAAATCTTCGCAGTATAATAAGCGTCGCTGAACGCCCTGTGAAAGGGGATATCTTTCTTTATCCCGAGGAAATCTATGGCATACTCCAGAGAACGCCTGAGCTTTCGCTCCTCATAGGCAATCGCAAACAGCTTCTGCACATCCAGATACCTAATAGGCCCCTCCGACAACGGCTCCATATGATAGAACTCCCTATTTCTCTGCAGCTCCACCAAATCCGATGCCCCCCAGCTGCAAAACAGGTATTCCTCCTCGCCGCACCAATTCAGAAAGCTTTCAGCCACTTCAGGAAAAAACCTGCCTCTTTCCAGTTCCTGCATCTGCAGGTGAATCAGCTTGCTGGTAAAATAATGCATTTCACGATAAATCTGAGGCTTCACCAGCTCGCTGAATTCACTTACCATAATATTACGGTCATTTAGTTTTATGGCGCCAATCTCAACAATCTCAAAAGGAAGCCGCGATACCTCCTCCTCAAGCCCTGTGCTACTCTGGTTCCATTCAAGGTCTAATACAATATAATTCATATTAACCCCATTTCCGCGCTGCCTTCTGCGCCTCCCATCAATATGCTTTACCCCAGTAGACCATCTTTTTTGCGGGCTTTCCGCAGCATACACAGGTTTCCGCTATCTGCTCCTGCTCAAAGGGCATACACCTGCTGGTGACGCTCATGCGCTCCTTAATCAAATCCTCGCAGGCTCTGTCACCGCACCACATGGCCTTCACAAAGCCGGTCTTTTCTGCAAAAAGCGCTTCAAACTCCTGCATATCTGCGGCGGTATAGGTATGCTCCTCCCTATGTGCCCTGGCTTTCTCCAGCATCTCGCGCTGGATGGTCTCCAGAAGCTCACCTGCCTTCGCCTCCAGCTCCTCCAACGCCACCTCCGTCTTTTCTCTGGTGTCACGGCGGCAGATAACACATTTACCCGCCTCGATATCCTTCGGACCAATCTCCACGCGAAGGGGATAACCCCTCATCTCGGCCTCCGCAAATTTATAACCCGGGGTCTTATCCGTATCGTCCAGCTTCACCCGAAACCGGCCTGCCAGGCGGCGCTTCAGCTCATTCGCCTTCTCCAGAACCCCCTCCTTCTTCTGCTGAATCGGAATGATGCAAATCTGCACAGGAGCTACCCTGGGCGGCAGCACCAGCCCCTCATTATCCCCATGCACCATGATAATCGCGCCAATCAGACGGGTCGTCATACCCCAGGAGGTCTGATGTACATATTTTAAAGTATTGTCCTTATCCGCAAACTGAATGCCAAAGGCCTTTGCAAAACCGTCGCCAAAATTATGGCTGGTGCCGGACTGCAACGCCTTGCCGTCATGCATCAAAGCTTCAATCGTATAAGTGTCCAGCGCGCCGGCGAACTTCTCCTTCTCCGTCTTTTGTCCCTTAATAACAGGGATTGCCAGTACCTCCTCACAAAACTTCGCATAGACGTTCAGCATCTGAATCGTACGCTCCTCAGCCTCTTCGGCGGTGGCATGGGCGGTATGTCCCTCCTGCCACAAGAATTCCCGGGAGCGCAGAAAAGGCCTTGTCTCCTTCTCCCAACGCACCACCGAACACCATTGATTATACACTCTGGGCAAATCCCGGTAGGAATGCACATCATTCTTATAAAAATCGCAGAACAGAGTCTCAGAGGTAGGACGCACGCACATTCGCTCCTGCAGCGGCTGCAGTCCTCCATGGGTTACCCAGGCTACCTCCGGCGCAAAGCCCTCCACATGATCCTTCTCCTTCTGCAACAATGATTCCGGTATAAACATGGGCAGATATACATTCTCCACGCCTGTCTCCTTAAAGCGTTCGTCCAGCTGCTTCTGAATCAGTTCCCAGATTGCGTATCCTGCCGGTTTGATTACCATACAGCCCTTTACCGACGTATAGTCGATTAATTCCGCCTTCTTTACAATGTCTGTGTACCACTGGGCGAAATCCACATCCATGGAGGTAATTTCCTCCACCATTTTTTTGTCTGCCATTCTCTTTCTCCTCTTTTCCTCTTATTTCGTCTTTTTCCCGAAAACAAAGCGGACAAGTCCGCTGCGCCGAGTGCGCATAAAAAAATGCCGAACTTTCCTCCCAAAAGGGACCGAAAAGCTCGGCGGTACCACCCTGATTAACGCTTGCACGGACAGCCGTCCCTGTGCCGCGTTCCACTCTATGCCGCTAACGCCGGTCTACGCTGTATTTCACTCTCGTTTCATACAGAGCTCCAAGGCAGGTTCCAAATCCTCCGCACAAGAACCTCTCAGCCGCATTCTCATGCCACGTTCTCTCTCTGGCGTACTTCCTATTTGTACTATTCCTCTTCACAGCCAATACTATATATGTCAATGATTGTAGTATACACCGACAGCATTTGTCAAGAGCTGTTTGCGAACTCCCCCAAAACAAAGGTAACAGTTCAGCCCGCATTCATAAAAGCGTCTGCTTCGCATCCGCCGCCGTGCGGCTCATCTTTTATTTCATGTGGAGTTTGCGCAGAGCCCGCTCCTCAATAATACACTCTCCATGCTCCTGAAGATACAAAAGCTTATCCTCCTCAGCCCCATAGATGCTTCCGAATTCCATCGCCTGAATACACATCTTGCTATAGCGCTCATATGCGGCTGCTCCTTTATGCAGATGGAGATAATACCTGCCATCCATCACATAAACCGCACTCCGAACGCGCAGATTGCCGGGCACCAGCTTTGCCAAATCCATAATAGTCCCCAAATCCTCAAACGCAAAAATCACCTGCTCCGGATTCTGAACCGGCGTTTTCCCCACCTGGGCCTCCAGACTCTGCTGCGTCTGCTGCAGGGCTTTTTTCATCTCCTTCAGATACTCTATAAGCTGGGCGCCATCCTTGATATCCATCGGCTCCTTCTCCGAGAAGGTCAAAAGCAGCCCCTGGTCCGGAAGCATCATAATCTGAAGGTCAAAGGCGAAACGAGGGGGCTTATATCCCACCTCCTCCGTAGCCTGGTGGATGATTTCCTGCACTACCTCCTTCGCCTTATCGCTGCGGGTCAGGAAATCCTTATAATCAATATCATACTCCTCCAGCTCTTCGTTGGAGAGAAAACATTTCACGGTCTTGTCGTCAATTCTTTCTATTTTCATATTCAACCTCATGCTCTGTCTATCTATGTATTCACAGCCGTCATTATCCTACAAATAAATAATAACATGAAAATATAAAATTTACCATCTCCACTTTTTGTGAATTTTGACAAATCTTCACTATTTTTTTTGCCTACTTCGCATAATTATGTTATGATACTGTTAAGGAAATATTTTCTCTGCATTTCCTATATACAAAAGATGAATCGATGGAGCCTGCCCTCACAGCTCCGACTTGCTATTTTATATCGGATATATCAGATGATTATGGCAACGATTTCAAAAACCGAATTTCCTGTTACTAACTCACCTCAGTACATCATCTAATTTAGGAAGGAGCTGTCTAAACATGCTGATTGAAGAACTCTCATCCGGGCAGGTTATTACATTAATCGCCATTATCGGCAACGAACAACTGACCTTTGATACTACAATTCTGGAAACTTATCCTAAAAAGCGCCTCATCCTGGCTGCCCCTATTTACCGAAATGAAAAAATCGTGGCCTTTCGGGCAAAGGATATTCAGATAAACCTTCAGGTTTCCCAGAACGAAAGCGCGCCTGTTTTGTTCAAGGACGTCACAATCAGCCTGATGAAAAAGCCCGACGAATCCCTCTGCTACGCAATTACCACTCAGGCAGAAGGAAAAGCCAGCAACCGCCGGGACAGCTTCCGCTGCTTTCTGGGTATCGAATCCGTGATGCAATATGGCCCGAGCCATGCCAAATACCGTGCTGTCCTCCGGGATGTCAGCATGGGAGGGTTTTCGGTCACCTGCGACGCAGCGACAAATTTTCACGAAAATCAAATACTGCACGTCCTTCTAAGAGACTATATCGAGGAGCTGGCGGAACAATATACCTTTCATCTCTACGGCATTATTGTGCGCACACAGGAGTTGGACAACAATAGGATTCTCTATGGCTGCCGGCTGAATACAAAAGTGCCCGGTCTGGAAACATATATTTCAAAGAAGGAACGCATGCGATTAAGAAAGACAAACGGACGGACGTAAAGCATGAATAGTGAAATGCGCAGAAAAGAGATTATAACCTATCTGGAAACAAAAACAGCCCCGGTAAACGGCATGGAGCTGGCCAGGCATTTCCATGTCAGCAGACAGGTGATTGTACAGGATATCGCCTTATTGCGGGCAGAGAACAAAAATATCCTGTCCACCAACAAGGGGTATCTGCTCTTTCATCCCCAAGAAAAGCATGTCGGCTGTACCGCCGTGCTGACCATGAAGCATACCGCCGAGGATACGCTGGAGGAAATGCGCTCTATCGTAGAGTTCGGCGGCCGTATGCTGGATGTGTCCATTGACCATGACCTCTACGGCCAGATACGGGTGGATTTAGTCATCAATGACATGCAGGATGCGGAGGATTTCTGCCGAAAACTGAAGCAGAGTACCTCCAGGCCCCTAAAGGAACTGACCGAGGGCTGCCATTATCATACCGTGCAGGCTCCCTCGGAAAAGGCCCTGGCTCTCATCCGGCAGGAGCTCCGGGAGAAGCATATCCTGTTAGAGTGAGACAAGCTCCCGATACATCTCGGGCCTTCTGTCTCGGAACAGCCCCCAGCTCATGCGAAGCTCCTCTATTTTCTCCAAATCAAAGGTTTGAAGCAATACGGTCTCTTCCTCTCTGTCTGCCTGGGCCAGAATCCCGCCGGTTTCGTCCGTAATAAAAGACGAACCATAAAAGACCAGAGACGAGGACTGCCTGTTATTGTCCCTTCCCGGCTCTACCTTCTCCTCCCCGATACGATTCGCAGCAATCACCGGTATGACATTGGCCGCCGCATGCCCCTGCATACAACGCCGCCAATGAGGCATACTGTCGCATTCGATAATGGGCTCCGAGCCAATGGCCGTGGGATACAGAAGAAGCTGCGCGCCCAGCAGAGCCATGCTGCGCGCCGCCTCGGGAAACCACTGGTCCCAGCAGATTCCCACCCCAATCCGTCCATAGGCGGTATTCCATACCCGAAAGCCCGTATTCCCGGGCGTAAAATAAAATTTTTCCTGATAGAAATGATCGTCCGGAATATGCGTCTTTCGATACACGCCCAGAAGCCTGCCGTCGGCGTCTATCATGGCCACAGAATTATAGGTTACATTTCCCTCCCGCTCAAAGAAGCTTATGGGAAGCACCACCTGCAGTTCCTCAGCCATTTTGCAAAAATGCCGTACCGCAGGATTTTCCTGAGCCGGACAGGCCAGCTTATAGGAATCATAATTTCTCTCCTGACAAAAATACCAGGTTTCAAACAGCTCCGGCAGCAGAATGACCTGGGCCCCTCCGGCGGCGGCCTCTCTCACATACTTTTCCGCAACGGCGATATTCTCCTCTCTGGTTCGATTGCAGTACATCTGAACGGCAGCGACTGTGATAACAGACATACGTTCTTTCTCCTTTCCTCCGCTTCCTTTAGCCGCAAAGCGGCGTTCCGGCCGGAATCTGCTGGGTAATACAATGGATATTGCCGCCCCCGATAAGGATATCCCGGGCATAAATCTGTACGACCTCCCGGGTGGGAAATAATTCCTGCAAAACGGCTTTTGCCCGGGCGTCCGCCGGGTCGTCAAAGCCCGGCATTACCACATGTCTATTGGCAATATAAAAATTCACATAGGAAGCGGCAAGTCTCTCTCCCGGCGTGCGGGTAGGCTCATCCTGACAGAAATCAAGTCCTTCGCACTCCTCCTTCGTAATCGTAACCGGCTTCGGCAGCGGAAGCTTATGCACCGTAAGCTTCCTGCCCTTAGCGTCCACCGCTTCCCCAAGCGCCTCCAGACAGGCCCGGGACATGGCATACTGAGGATCCTTCTCGTCCTCCGTCCAGGCCAGCACCACCTGGCCCGGCGCCGTGAAAGCGCAGATATTGTCCACATGTTCGTTAGTCTCGTCCTGATAAATACCACAGGGAAGCCAGATAATAACGGATACCCCCAAATACTGACGCAGGGTTTCCTCTATTTCCCCTTTGGAAAGCCGGGGATTACGGCCGGGACTCAAAAGGCAGTTCTTTGTCACAATACAGGTTCCCTCTCCGTCCACATGAATAGAACCGCCCTCCAGAATAAAATCCCTCTTATCATATACGTCCCTATCCCATAAATCACAGAGCTTACGGGCCATGCGATTGTCCTTATCCCAGGGGAAATACAGCCCGTCCCAGAGACCGCCCCAGGCGTTAAAGCCCCAGTCAATCCCCCGGATTTCCCTCTGTGCGCAGCCCGTCTCTACACCACTCCTCGGTGCGGCGCTGCCATTGCGCCTCTCACCCTCCTTCGGCACGGAAGGAAGTATCCTGTCCCTCACCACAAAGGTAGGGGCGTAATCTCTCGCCCACGCATCGTCACTGGACATCTCCACCACGCGGATATGCGCCGGAAGCATCGCTCTGGCATTGTCATACTGAGCGGCGCCGGCACAGACCGTCACCTTCTCCGATTGGGCAATCGTCTCCGCCACACGGACAAAAGCCTTTCTGGCGGCATAAGCCCCATATTGCCAGGAATCGGCTCTCTCCGGAAATATCATAATACAGCCCTCGTGGGGTTCAAATTCGGCGGGCATGTGAAACCCGTCCGCCGCCGGCGTCGTCTCTCTGATAATCCTCATATTACTAGCTCAACCTCTCCTTAAAATCCCTGTATCCGAATGCCTTCACCACCTCATAATCCCCGTCCTTTTTCCGCAGAACAATGGCCGGAAGGGGCATTCCGTTAAAGGTATTATTCTTTACCATAGAGTAAATGGCCATATCCTCAAACACCAGCCGGTCGCCCTCCCGCAGAATATGGTCAAAGGAATATTCCCCGATAATGTCCCCCGCAAGACAGGTAGGCCCTGCCAGCCGATAGGTCACCGCCTTCTCGCCGGGTTCCCCCGCTCCCTGAAGCGGCGGCCTGTAGGGCATCTCCAACACATCCGGCATATGGCAGGCGGCCGAGGCGTCTAAAATGCAAATATTACCTCCGTTATACTGATTCTCCAGCACCGTCGTCACCAGGAATCCGGCATTTAACGCCACCGCCTCTCCGGGCTCCAGATACACCGTAAGCCCGTATCTCTCCTGCATCCGCCGGATACAGCGCTCCAATCTGTCTATATCATAGCCGGGGCGGGTAATATGATGGCCGCCGCCGAAATTAATCCACTTCATCCGAGGCAGCCAGCCCCCGAAAGCTTCCTCCACCGCATCCAGCGTCCGTTCCAGGGCATCCGAATCCTGCTCGCAGAGCGTATGAAAATGCAGTCCGTCCAACAGGGACAGATACCCTTCAAAGGCCGCCTCTCCCCCTTCCTCCACCAGTCCCTCATAGAAATTCTGCCTGGTTGTGCCCAGCCGGGAGCCCGGAGCACAGGGGTCATAAATAGCATGTCCCTCCTGGGTGGAGCATTCCGGGTTAATCCGCAGCCCAATACTTTTTCCCGCTGCCTTAGCCCGTCCCCCGAACCTTTCCACCTGCCTCCAGGAATTAAACACAATATGACTGCAACAGCGCAGAATCTCAGGAAAATCCCCCTCCCGATAAGCCGGAGAGAAGATATGGTTTTCCCCGGGCCTGACCGCCTCTTCCTCCCACAGCCTGGCCTCATACAGACCGCTGGACGTGGCTCCGCATAAATATCTGCCTATCAGGGGATACAGCCTGTACATGGAAAAAGCCTTCTGGGCCAGAAGAATTCTGGCTCCGGTACGCTTTACCACCCCCGAAAGAATCTGCAAATTCCGCTCTATCAATGCCTCATCCACCACATAGCATGGGGTGGGCAGCTGTGTAACATCCATCCGTGTCCCTACTTCCTTCCCTGTCGGGAAATATCCTATGGTGCTTTCATCTACGTTTCCCTAATCCACCGGCGTGGGATTCTCCACCACCACCCAGGGCAGGCCATATTGATTCAAAGCCTCCATATAAGGGTCAGGGTCAAATTCCTCCACATTGAACACACCGGCTCCCTTCCAGATGCCCTCCATCACAAGCTTGGCGCCAATCATGGCAGGTACGCCTGTGGTGTAGGAGATAGCCTGGCTTCCCAGCTCCCGATAACATTCCTGATGGTCGCATACATTATAAAGATAGACAGACCTCTCCCTGCCGTCCTTGACGCCGGTAAAGATACAGCCGATATTCGTCTTTCCTACGGTCCGGGGCCCCAGAGAAGCCGGGTCGGGCAAAAGAGCCTTCAAAAACTGAATGGGAACAATTTCCCTTCCCTCATACAGCACGGCGTCCGTCCGCAGCATTCCCACATTTTCCAGACATTTCATATGCGTCAGATAGCTTTGCCCGAAGGTCATAAAGAATCGGATACGCTTCACGCCGGGAATATTCCTGGCCAGAGATTCAATCTCCTCATGATGGAGCAGATACATATCCTTCTCTCCCACCTGGTCAAAATCATACACCCTTTTTATCTCCATGGGCTTCGTCTCCACCCAATGTCCGTTCTCCCAGTATGAGCCGTTGGCCGATACTTCCCGCAGATTAATCTCCGGATTAAAGTTCGTGGCAAAAGGATACCCATGGTCGCCCCCGTTGCAGTCCATAATATCAATGGTATGAATCTCGTCAAAATAATGCTTTAAGGCATAGGCACTGAACACGCCTGTCACACCGGGGTCAAAGCCCGTACCCAGAAGCGCCATAATTCCGGCCTCCCGAAAGCGTTCCCTGTAGTCCCACTGCCAGGAATAATCAAAATAAGCGGTAAAGCCCTTCTCCCGGCAGCGCTTTTCATAAACGGCGCGCCATTTTGGGTCCTCCGTATTCTCCGCCTCATAATTGGCCGTATCAATATAATGCACCTTGCAGGCCAGACAGGCGTCCATAATGGTCAAATCCTGATAGGGCAGCGCCAGATTCAAAACTGCCTGGGGCTTTACCCGCTCCATCAGCGCCGTCAGCTCCTCCACCTTGTCCGCATCCACTTCCTCCGTGGTGATAAGGGCCTTTGTAGAGCCCGCAAGCTTTTCCTTTAAAGCATCGCATTTTGCCTTTGTGCGGCTGGCAATACAGATTTCCGTAAAGGTCTCCGCACATTTTGCACATTTCTGAATCGCTACCTGGGCTACGCCGCCGCAGCCTATTATCAAAATTTTACCCATTCTTTTTCTCCCTTCCGAATACTTTATGCCTTACCGTTCTTCCAGCTTCTCTTCCTTTCGGTTCCCTATAAACCCGGTCTTTTCCTCCCTATTAACAGGTTCGATGATTTCCACGCTCTTTAACAGATTTTCCACATAGGCAGGCAGGCAGAAAGCGCCCTGATGAAGCTTTGTGGTATAATATTTTGTCTCCAGTCCCAGATTTTTCCATTCCTGTGCCCGAAGGTCGTCCACCGGATGATATTTCTTGGAGGCAAAGCCAAACAGCCAGTGCCCGGAAGGATATGTGGGAATGTGTACCTGATAGACCCGGCTGATGGGAAAGCTTTCCACAATACGCTTATGCGCTCTCCGACAGGCCTCCGCATCCTCCGCATAAAAGGGGCTCTCATGCTGATTCACCATAATGCCGTCCTCCCTCAGCGCATGATAGCAGCTGCCGTAAAACTCCTTGGTGAACAGTCCTTCTCCCGGGCCAAAGGGGTCTGTGGAATCCACAATAATCAAATCATATTCCGCCTCTCTTGAGCGCACGAAACGCACCCCGTCCTCATAATAAATATGGACCCTCTCATCTCTGAGGCCGCAGGCCGTAAAGGGCAGGAACTGGCTGCACACCTGAACCACCTGCTCGTCAATCTCCACTACGTCAATGCACTCAATGCTGTCGTAGCGCACCAGCTCCCTGATGGCTCCGCCGTCCCCCGCTCCAATAACCAGCACCCTTCTCACATGGGGATGCACCGCCATAGGGACATGGACTATCATCTCATGGTATATAAATTCATCCTTCTGGGTCAGCATAATATAACCGTCCAGCGTCATAAAACGGCCGAATTCCGGCGACTCAAACACATCAATCCGCTGAAAAGCGCTCTTTCCGCTGTAAAGCTGCTGATTTACCCTAATAGAAAGTTTCACATTCTTCGTGTGAGGCTCCGAAAACCATAATTCCATAATTTACTCCTTTTCTGCACTATGCCCATACTTCCTTTAACACATTCAGCCGCCCAATCCCCGCATCCTCCGGTCCCGTCATGGAACAGCCTTTCTCTTTGGCATATTGGATATACGCCAGTATCTCCCGGGTAATCTCCTCCCCCGGCGCCAGAATCGGTATGCCCGGCGGATAGCACATCACAAACTCGCTGCAAATCTTCCCCTCCGTCTCCCTGAGGGGCAAAGATTCCTTCTCGGCATAAAAGGCTGCCTGGGGAGAAACCGCTACCTTGGGCTCAATATATTCCTGTGTATACATACCCGCCCCATCCCTGGCATATTTCCTCTTAATCTGCGCCAAAGCGCTGACCAGACGCTCTATCTCACGTTCTCTGTCGCCGATGGAAATATAGGCCAGAATATTGGCTATATCCCCCAGCTCCACCTGAATGTCATATTCATCCCGCAAAAGCTCATAGACCTCGATACCCGCCAGGCCAATCCCCAAAGTATTCACCGTAAGCTTCGTCAGGTCAAAGGCATAGATGCTGTTGCCGTTTACCAGCTCCGCCGTATAGGCATAGTAGCCTCCAATCTGATTGATTTCCTTCCTGGCATACTCCGCCAGCGCCGTGACTCTGGCAAATTCCTCCCGCCCCCGCATCGCCAGGTTTCTCCGGGAGATATCCAGGCTTGCCAGCAATAAATAGGAAGCGCTGGTAGTCTGGGTCAGATTGATAATCTGGCGCACATACCCCGGATGCATGTCCGGCCCTGTCAGAAGAAAGGAGCTCTGGGTCAGACTGCCTCCGGATTTATGCATACTCACGCTGGCCATATCCGCGCCCGCCTCCATGGCGGACAGGGGCATCTTTTCCCCGAAATAAAAATGCGTTCCATGAGCCTCATCCGCCAGCACCCTCATACCGGCATTATGGGCCAGCCTCACAATGCTTTTTAAATCCGAGCAAATCCCGTAATAGGTGGGATTGTTCACCAGAACCGCCACGGCGTCGGGATTCTCCCTGATGGCCTGCTCCACCTGCTCCACCTTCATGCCCAGCGCAATTCCCAGCCTGGAATCCATATCGGGATTCACATAAATCGGAATCGCCCCATTCAGCACCAATGCATTGATAACGCTTCTGTGTACATTTCTCGGCAGTATAATCTTGTCTCCCCGCTTACAGACCGAAAGCACCATGCTCTGCACCGAGGAGGTGGTTCCTCCCACCATCAGAAATGCGTATGCGGCGCCAAAGGCCTCCGCGGCTATCTCCTCCGCCTCTCTGATAATCGAAACCGGATGACAAAGGTTGTCCAGAGGCTTCATGGAATTTACATCAATGCCTACGCACTGAGCGCCTAAAAGCTCTACCAGCTCCGGGTTTCCCCTGCCTCTCTTATGACCGGGTACATCGAAAGGGACGATTCTGTTTTTCCGAAACTCTTCCAAAGCCTCGTAAATCGGTGCTCTGGATTGATTAAATCTGCCCATTTTCCCTCGCATTCCGCAGCCTCAGTAAATATTTCGGCCGCTGAAAATCTCTATCATCTCCCGTCTCAGATTGTCGGTTATCTCCAGTCTGGTCTTGGGGGGAAGCTCATATACATCGCTGTTAAAAAGATAATTCTGCAAATCAATCTCCTTAATCAGCATCTTCGTATGAAAAATATTAGCGTCATATACGTTAATGTCCACCGCATCATAGCGCTGCAGCGTTTCTTCTTTAATATAATTCTGGATAGAGGTCATGTGATGGTCCATAAAAAGCTTCTGCCCCCTCACATCTCTGGTAAAGCCTCTCACCCGATAGTCCATGGTGATAATATCCGAATCAAAGGAGCCAATCAGATAGTCCAGCGTGGACAGCGGCGTAATCTCTCCGCAGGTGGCTACGTCAATATCCACCCGAAAGGTGGCCAGACAGGTCTCAGGATGATACTCGGGATAGGTGTGTACCGTTATATGGCTCTTATTTAAATGAGCCACCACTGCGTCCCCGCTGATTCCGTCGCCGGGCTTTAACACTTCGGTCTCCCCGGCGGGCACCATACTCTTCTCCGCCACCAGAATGGTCACGGAGGAACCCTGGGGCTCATAATCCTGGCTGGAAATATTCAGAACCGTGGCTCCTATCATATCCGTTACATTCGTCAGTATCTTCGTCAGACGTTCCGAATTATACTGACTGTCTATATAAGCGATATAGTCCTTCTGCTCCCGCTGAGTCTTGGCATAGCACACATCATAGATATTGAAGCTCAATGACTTTGTCAAATTATTAAAGCCATACAGCGTAATTTTATCCTTCATAAGTAACTCCCTTATCCCTTTCCCTAACGGCCGCTTCTTACGGCATATTTCCTATGATTAGATTGTGCCCATACTGGGCGCAATCAAAAAAGCAAGTGACATTCTCACACCACTTGCTTGACAGTTCTGTATTATTCCGATTCGCCGCCTGCCCCACAAAAAAATTTCTGTCGGGTCGAAACAAATGTATGAAATAAACAGATGATTTGGGGTTTAGAGTCTATATAGCAAATATTTTACTTTTACTACTCTTATTGACCGTTTCACAAGTTTGGTGTGCATTCGCACAGGTTTATAGTAACCAACTTATAAAATTTGAGCTTTTAACTCAATCAATAAAAGGCAACCCGGTTGCCGCAAATATTTGCATGGAATACCCAAAAGACTGTTTCCATACGTCTGAACTATATCATAAATACAGCGTTTCGTCAATCCTGAAATTCCCTTTAAGAACTGTTTAAGGTCTCTTTAAGTTTTGATAAAATCCATTGTTCTCCCGTCGGCCGCATGTTATAATTTTTAGTATCATCATGGGATTTTCCTTTTACAAATACAAGGGGATGCAACAGGAAGAATCCAGAAAGCGAGGCACCGCATGAGAAAAAATCAATACAGAAGCTGTACCATCGCCGGGGGAAGGCGCAGAAGGCATGGCGCCCTGCCGCTCACAGCAGTCCTGATTCTCTCTCTGTTTTTATGCACGGGCTGCGGTCATCTTGCCGGTCAGGAAACAGAGGAGAAACAGCAGAAGCCTTTATCGGACCGAGACTTCTTTGACTGGCGCACGGAGCAGGTCAAAGCCCCCGGAGAGGTTCAAAAGGGCTCTTATTTATACATAACGGAATATTATCCTTATACGGATGAAATCCCTTCGGAGAACAGGGGCTCTGTCACCACCAAATCCGCTTTTCTGGGCGATGATTATTACAAGCTTGTAACCTGCTCCTTCCAGGCTGACGACGGAACGGATTCACAGAATACCTCCTCCCGGAAATATTTATTTTCTGTAGACGGTGAGAGCAAACAAATGAATTGGCAGGAGCTCCCCTGGCTTGCCCAAAAAGACTGGAACTTTCTCACCGTTCTTGAGGACGGGCCGGTATTCTTAAACATAGAATATGATAAGGATGAGGAAACCCAGCTGTATAGCCCCCTCCATATCTTCGTCCTGTATACGGATTGGGAGGGGAATATCCTGGAGCAGACAGACTTATTAACGGAATATACTGCGCTGGGCCTGATAGAAAGCGGCGAAAAACCCCTTCTTCCCCGAAGCTGTATTCCCGGCGACGGAAACTATTATTATCTGACGGATTTGCAGTCTCTCATTTTATATGGCATGGACGGGCAGGGAAATACAAAGACCATACTGGACTTCACCAATCAGAGACAGGCTCTCATTCAGAAAGGCCAGGCCTATGACGGCTCTCCTTTGTTCGCCAACTGGAATTTTGACACCAAGGCCACGGATATATACGACGTAAATCAGGGTGCTGCAAGAGTCCTCGCCTCCCTGGCAAATATCCGCGTAACGAAGTTTTACTTAAGCGAAACAGGACTATGTTATTTGATTTCCGACAAGGATTTGTTATACTGCTATGATTTAAAAACAGGAAGCCTAACCGAAATCTATGACATGAAAGCCGGAGGCATAAATGATACCACATCTCTGATAATGAGCAGTAACCAAAACGGTGAGCTTCTGCTGTATACCACCGGTTCTCTGGAGAGAGCGCTCTTAGTCCTCTCCCCCGAACCCCCTGAGGCCAAGATGAATCTGCGTTTTGTGGACATCCGCAACGACACCTATCTGCAGGGCTGCGCCGCCAGCTTTTCCCGCAAGAATCCGGGGATTCTGATTACCTGTGAAAAAACAGACCCGGGCAGCTCTCAGGATTATAATGACCAGATAGACCGGCTCTCCATGGAGCTGATGACCGGAAACGGCCCGGATTTATTGTGTATTGATTCGGATACTATGCGGTTATTCTGGGAAAAGGGGCTGCTGATGGATATGACGGATATGATTCCGGAAGAGACCACCGAACAGGTATTTCCTATCGTAATGAATTCCGGAAAAATAGACGGCAGGCAGGCCGGGATTACTCTGTCCGGCTATGTTGAGACTTTGGCAGTATCCAAAAAGTATTGGAATCAGAAGAGCTGGAATATCCTGGATTTCATCTCGGTGGTGGAAACGTATCAGGACGGCTGCGACGGACTGGGTTCCTGCTATATGCAGCCCGAGCCCGCACATCTGCTTCGTATGATTACAACGGATTTAGAGCATTCTCCCTTCGTGGATTTAGAAGGAGGTGTCAGTTATTTTGACAGCGACGACTTTATCCATACGCTGGAAGTTTTAAAGGACTGCAAACAGAAGAAAATTGTCGATGATTATTCCAACGGATACAAACAAGTAGAAAAAGGGGAACTGATTGCCGTTCCCGAAACCTGGATAATGGATTTCCACAGCTATTCCAGCATGATGTCCTATCTGGGTACGGAGGCCTTTCTGGTAGGCTGTCCCACCGACACAGCCAGTGGAAACTTTTACATGCCTTACAGCATCCTTGTGGCCAACGCCTCCGCTTCTCCTGAGAAAAAGGAGCTGATTGCACAATTTGCCGAATATGTACTCAATATGGAAAACCAAAGGCAGAACTATACCGGCGTTATCCGGGAGGACGTCCTTCGGGAATTCACGGACGAGGACTACGGCGCAACCTATCACGGAGAGCCCCAGGCCGCCTTCTATGTCGGAGATGGCCACTATCTGATGCTGGACTCCAAAAAAGACGGCAGCTCCTACCTGGAAGAGTATCTTGCCTTTTTAGACGACTGTCTGCCCTATCCCGATACTCCCAGTGCCCTCTCAAACATCATCTGGGAAGAAGCGGAAAGCTATTTTAACGGCGACCGCAGCGCAAAGGAGGCGGCGGCAATCATCCAGAATCGGGCGAAGCTGTATCTGGAGGAGACAAAGTCACAAGGTCAATAACCCCGCTGTCAAAGGCGGGACACGGAGTTAATATTTAAAGTCCTGCAAAAAATGAATACAGTTATAGAGCACCAGCACCTCCGTTTCCTCTTCCCGATACTGTTCTAACAGGGCCGTAAGACTTCCTCTGTAATAGCGCAGGTCAACCAGATAGATTTTTCCGAAGTGTGGCGCCAGCAATGGCGCCATACAATTCGCATAGGAATCCTTTATCACAATTAAAGAAGCTTCCTTTTGATAGCCTGTCTCTATTTCAACCAATCCGTGATTGTCATCCAGAAAATATCCGTACTGATTCTTCCCCTGCAGATAACTGTCTTCATAATAGCTGTCCGCCGTTTTGATTCCGTCATAATGTATCTTCGGCGTCCGTCTTACGGTCTCCGGAAAAATCATAATTTTCTCTCCCTCCATGGGAAGATTGATTTTGGAATGCAGCGTTCCCAGAAAGTCCTCCGTCACTGTCTCCATTTTATCCGTCTTATAATGATAGGGCAGCCTGCCCGTGGCCTGCCACCATGCCCGATAACCATAATAAGCCCCCAGACTGGTCCAGTGATGGTCTGTGCGGTAATAAATTTCCTCCCCGGCATGCCGGGCCAGCTCGCTGTACACATCAATAAAATGCTCCTCTCCTACCTGTTTTCGCACCTTCTCCAGAAAAGCCTTCTGGTCGTAAACCTCTGCATAGAGCGGCAGCTTATCCGTCATGATAGTATCTGCCGTGGGCACTAACATCACCTTTGCGTCAAAGCCTTCCACCAGTCGCTGCAAAAGCTCCAGCTTCTCCCCCTCCCGCTTCGCAAAGTCCGACTCCTTATGCTGTTCTATCAGATAGCCGTCCTTTCCCAGATAAACGCCCTGAATATCCTTTTTCTGCAGCAGGATATCCACACCCGTCTTGACGCTAATCCATTTATCCCTGCCCACAAACTGGTCTGTCACATAGGTCTCATAGTCCTTTGTATATTTTCCCGACCAGAGCGCCTTAAGGCTAAATTCAGGCTTCTGTGCCAGCACGCGTTTCTCTGCGGGGGAATATAATCGATCCTCCTTCCCTAAATCCGCTATCATAAATACAAACAGAATAGAACCAATGAAAAGCACAAAAAATACAGGATTCTGTCTCTTGTTCATAAGCCTCTCCTCTTTAAAACCGGAAATATAAGAAGGGATTGTAGCTGGCCTCCACCACATAGGCGATTGACAGAAGCAAAAGAGTTGCCGGAACGACCTTTTCTCCCAGCCGATACAGGGCTATCGAAGCTACCGAGCTACCCTGCCGCAGCCTTCCCACAGCCTTTGCCCATATGGGCGTCGCCGCCGTCAGCCCGATGACAAACAACGCCAGATACTGACTGCCCAGATAAAGACCCGTCCTGTCATACAGCCCCGCTGCATTCCATCCGAACATGGCGCCCAGATAGGCTATCATCTCTCCCCACCCCTCCAGCGCAAAAAAGACCCAGCCTGTGATTACCACAAAAAAGGCATACAGCCAGCCCACAAAAGGGGAAAGCTTTTTTAACAGTTCCCCCAGGAATACCTTTTCCAGAATCAAAAACAACGCAAACCAAAGTCCCCAAATCAGGAAATTAACACCCGCTCCATGCCAGACGCCGGTCAGTGCAAAAACAAGCAATAGATTCAGAAGCTGCCGACGACGCCCTTTGCGATTCCCACCCAGGGGAATATATACATACTCCCGAAACCAGCTTCCCAGGGTGATATGCCATCTGCGCCAGAAATCCGTAATGGAGCAGGCCAAATAGGGATATCGGAAGTTCTCCGGGAAACGAAAGCCCAGACAGGCCCCCAGTCCAATGGCCATATCGGAATAACCGGAAAAGTCAAAATATATCTGCAGGGCAAAAGCCAGTATGCCCAGCCAGGCAGTCAGCACAGACATCTGTTCCATGGAAGAAACCATTTCCATGGCGGAAACCTCCTCCCAGAGCTCTCCCAGTTGATTGGCCAGCAATACCTTCTTGGACAAGCCCAGGATAAACCGCCCCAGGCCATAGCTTATCTGACGCATGTTTACCCTGCGCTTCTCCAGCCGGTCCGCCACCTGCTTATATTTCACAATCGGGCCTGCAATTAACTGGGGAAACATGGTGACATACACCCCGAAATTCAGAAGATTCTTCTGGGGCTTTATCTCACCCCGATACACATCAATGGTATAAGACATGGTCTGGAAGGTATAGAAGGAGATGCCGATTGGCAGCGGAAGCCCTGTGGGGGCATACTTAAAAAAGAGTAACAGCAGCAGATTCATCACAACGGAAGAACACAGCACAAGTCTTGCCGCATTCCTCCCCCGGTAAGAATCCAGCAATCTGCCGTGAACATAATCTACCAGAATGGAAAAAAACATCAGACTGATATACACCGGCTCTCCCCAGGCATAAAAATAAAGACTGCCCAACAGGAGGATGATATTCCTCATCCTCCCGGGAGCCGCATAATAGCACAGGAAAAACAGGGGCATAAATCGGAACAGAAAGATAACGCTGCTAAAAACCATTTATGGCACCAGCTGCTTTTCCAATACGGCAATCGCCAGCTCATTCTGCTCCTGACAATGCCGAATGACTTCCTCATCGCCGATGTCCATCACAGACATTGTGTCTCCGCCAAGCTGAACAAAGCAGACATAATCCCCCAGCCGCTCAATACGGGAAGCCTGCACCTTTCCTAAATTCATGGGATACTGTCTGGAATTATTAATCACATCCTCACGATATTCCGTCAGAATCGTCTCCACCTCATCCGCGGTGTCATCGTTAGCCTTGATTACCAGAAGGGTATCTACATTCGCGCTGATAGTGGGCATCTCCGCCAGA
Organism: Roseburia sp.; assembly: GCA_023667765.1. Lineage (GTDB taxonomy): Bacteria > Bacillota > Clostridia > Lachnospirales > Lachnospiraceae > Acetatifactor. The sequence continues at coordinate 20,336 of JAMOZS010000023.1, forward strand.
TAATCCTCATACATGTCTGACGAAATCCCATAGACCGTCTCCAGCATTTGCGAATCCATTCTGGTATCCGGCCAATAATTCTCTCCCAGAGCATCCTCCACCGCATTGCGCAGCGTCTCCATCTCATCGCTCCAGCCGATGATGGCATCTTCCCCGTTCCCGTCGGCGTCCGCACTTGAGCCATTGCCCTGGGTGTCTTCGTCTCCCCGATTGGCGCCGTCCTCACCGGACTGATTCGACTGACTTTCCCCGGTTCCGTTTTGGGAGCTTCCATTCTGATTCTTCCCGTCGCCGGCGCACCCTGACAGACTCATGACCATTATCCCTACTGCCATCCATATTCCCACATTTCTCATATTACGCGATATCCTCCTTTTTTCCATCGCTGCCTCTATGACAGCCGCGGCCTTTTGTCAATCCTGCACACAGTAAGTCTCTATGGCGCTTTCCGTGCCGGTCCAGCGTTGCCATTCACGCACATGAAACTGAAAATTGCTGAATCGGTTAGGGCGTGAATACGAACTGTTGCGCCGCCTTCCTGTAAATGAGTAAAAATAGTATTGCCTTATGGATTGATTTTCATGTATAATATTGCGCAGACTTCTTTTATAACAAATTTCGATGAAAAAGGCCCTTCCGGACAAGAAGCGGCCGGAGGATTATTGTGAGTATTTTAAACGTAGAACACTTAACCCATGGTTTCGGTGACCGCGCCATTTTTAACGATGTATCTTTTCGCTTGTTAAAGGGAGAACATATCGGACTAATCGGCGCTAACGGCGAGGGAAAATCCACTTTCCTGAATATCATAACCGGAAAGCTGACCCCTGATGAGGGAAAAATAGAATGGGCCAAGAATGTGCGGGTCGGTTATCTGGATCAGCATACCGTACTGACCGCCGGCATGACTATCCGTCAGGCGCTGGCATCGGCTTTTGATTTTTTATTTGCTCTGGAAAACCGGATGAACGAAATTTGCGATAAGATGGGGGAAGCCTCCGAGGAAGAGCTGGAGGCTTATATGGAAGAGCTCGGAACCGTTCAGGAGCTTTTGAACGCCCATGATTTTTACAGGATTGACTCCAAGGTTGAGGAGGTGGGCCGGGCTCTGGGACTTACGGATATCGGTCTTGACAGAGATGTGACAGAACTGTCAGGAGGCCAGCGCACCAAGGTGCTGCTGGGCAAGCTCCTTCTGGAGAAGCCTGATATCCTTCTGCTGGACGAGCCTACCAATTACCTGGACGTGGAGCATATTGAATGGCTGAAGCATTATCTACAGGCATACGAAAATGCCTTTATCTTAATCAGCCATGATATTCCCTTTTTAAACAGCGTCATCAATCTGATTTATCATATGGACCATCAGGAGCTGAACCGCTATGTAGGAGACTATGACAAATTCCAGGAGGTCTACGCCATGAAAAAATCTCAGCTGGAGGCTGCCTATAACCGTCAGCAGAAGGAGATAGCCGACCTGAAGGACTTTGTCGCCCGCAATAAAGCCCGGGTAGCCACCCGGAATATGGCCATGTCCCGCCAGAAGAAGCTGGACAAGATGGACGTAATCGAGCTGGCCGGCGAAAAGCCCAAGCCGGAGTTCCGTTTCCTAGAGGCCCGCACTCCGGGACGCATTTTGTTTGAAACCCGGAATCTTGTCATCGGCTATGAGGAGCCTCTCTCCCGCCCTCTGAATCTATCCGTGGAGCGAGGCAGCCGGATTGTGCTGACAGGAGCCAACGGGATTGGCAAAACCACCTTATTAAAAAGTCTGCTGGGACTTATCCCCCCGCTTTCCGGCTCTGTAGAACAGGGCGATTATCTGGAAATCGGCTATTTCGAGCAGGAGATGAGCGGCAGCCAGGATAACAGCTGCATCGAAGAAATCTGGCAGACATTTCCGGGCTTTTCCCAATATGAGGTTCGCTCAGCCCTGGCCAAATGCGGGCTCACCACCAAACATATCGAAAGCAGGGTCAAGGTGCTCAGCGGCGGGGAACAGGCCAAGGTACGCCTGTGTAAGCTTCTAAACCGTCCTACCAATCTCCTGCTTTTAGACGAGCCCACCAACCATCTGGATGTGGACGCCAAGACGGAGCTAAAGCGCGCTCTGATGGAATATAAGGGCAGCCTTCTGATAGTATGCCACGAGCCTGAATTCTATGACGGGCTGGCCGACCGGGTTTGGGACTGCACGGAATGGACGACCCGGATTTAGGGAGAGGCCTGCCCTATTTCCCGGCATACCTCTCCACCTGCCGAAAGGCCATATATCTGGAGATATTAAAGCTGCGGATGCTAAAGCTTTCCTTCTCCTGCTTTAAACGGAACAGATAATAATATCCAAACTGCTTTCGGCTGTATGCCTCTTTATCTGCCTCCCGATAAAATATGTCAAAATCATATCCCAGCTCCTTCAGATAAGGAATCATGACCGGCGCCGCATCTGCGTTTAAGCCGCTTAAATACCGGTAATCCATGCTCTCCTCTCCTGCCGCTTTCGCCACATTCACCTTCGCAATAAGATAATCGGGATGGGCAAAAGACAGGGCCAGATACAGCACCGTTACCACCACCATACTATAGCGGAACAATCCAAAGTCTTCTTTATAAATATTTATCATGACTCCCATAAACAGGAAAAACAGCACCACAAGCGCCCATAGCACCAACAGCCTCAGAAAAGTCAAACTATAAAAATGCACATAAATCATCATTCGCATAGCGCTGGAGGCAATCATCACGAAAGTACAAAGCGACATAACTGTCAGAACCGCTTTTAACAGCCGGCTCTCCCTGAAAAGAGTCAGACATATCAGCACAATCACCAAATTCAGAATACTGACCGCCAACAGCTGGAAAAAACCTTCTCTTGCATACTCGGCATATGTATAACCCTCCGGCAGCTGCATGTTACCCAGAAACAGATATAGAATCTGAATCCCGCAAAATACCACATAAAGCAGCGACAAAAGGCCGGTCACCGTAACAGCCAGCAGGGGCTCTCCCCTCCGTCTGTCCTTTACCTCCTCTTTGATTGCATGGGTACACAGATATGCCAGAAGCGCATAGGACGCAAAAAAGAGAAAGGCGATACGAAACAGTATGTTAAAGAGATTACCCGGATGGATTCCCTGCAGAAGCTTCCCGGTCATCTCCCGGAATACTGCGTCTGCGCTGCTTAGAAGCGCCATAACTACCAACAGCAGCGGAAGCGCTGTCAGAGCCCCCAGAACCACATACCATTGCTTCGAATCCTTCTTGTTCTCTTTCCCTTTATAATAGGCTCTGCCATCCCCAATGGGCCGTCCCAGCTGGCCGAATGACATCACTGTCATTTGTATAATGCTCGCCAGATATTTCCCCAGTTTCCACCGGGAGGTATCATAAAACTGCTTTAAAAGCAGGCTCATCATCAACAGAAAGATACCTGTCTTATTAAATGCGATGATGCGTCCGTCGTCCGTGCAAAAAGTAGATACGCTCAGCAGCATCATACTAATGATGTAAAAGCAGCTTCCTCTTTTTAAGGTAAGCTCCAGTCTTGCTAAGGAGAAGCAGAAATAGAAGAGGCTGCCTGCTACGAAAAAAGGGAAGGTAACCCCCGAGCTGTTCTTATACATACAAAAGGCATATAATATCGCATACAAACAGGTAGCCGGACCGAAAAAGGGGAAGTTCTCTTTCAGCCTGTCGGTCTGCTGCGTAGCCTCCCGCCCCTTGGAAGGCTGTACCCCGGCTTCCCCTCGATTATCTATCCATGTAACATTTACTTCACTCATCCTGTTCCTCCTCTTCCACCACAAACTCCAGAATATCCCCCGGCTGACAGTCCAGGGCTTTACAAATGGCTGACAGCGTAGAAAAGCGGATTGCCTTAGCCTTATTATTTTTCAGAATGGACAGATTGGCCATGGTGATATCCACCTCATTGGCCAGCTCCGTCAAACCTTTTTTACGCTTCGCCATCATCACATCCAAATTAACCACTATCTTCATATTATCTCACTTTCCGATTCATGCGGAAATTACTCCCGGCCTATATTGTCAAATCGTTCTCTTCCTTATATCTGACCGCTTCCTCAAACACCAGCGCCAGCACCTTACTGAAAAGACCCGCAATCACAAATACCAGAATGACTACCGCCATGGCCATCGTCAAATAGACGATACTCCGCACCACAGACATAACAGCGATAAAAAAACTCCAATTTCCCATTTTTCGCAGGCTCCTGACATTTTCCTCCACAAAACAATCCCCTGCCAGCACGGTCTGAAAAATCTTACGCAGCTCCTGCACCAATACCAGCGCGGCAATCCCCAGCACAAAATAAATGATGACCGCCTCCTCGTAATGCTCCGCTACCCTTTCCAGATACCTGCCTATCCACTTAAGACTCCAGGGCAGCGTCACCGTCACCCCAATGCCCGTGTAAAACATAAAATCCAGCAGATATTTCGTCCATTTCGTCAGGCTCCGCTTCTTCTGCACAATATCCATAAGACCTCCTGTCCGGCTTCCCAGCTTCTTCCATCCGTTACTTTACAGATACTATAACACTATATGAAATGAATTTCAATATTTTTTTATTGAAATTCGATAAATTTTTATTGAATCTTATTTAAATAAATTATTTCTTCCCCCTAAAATATTTCATGCAAACCCGGCAACCGCTTCGACCGTACATGGGGATGATACCCGTTTAGGTATAACCGAACAAAGTGGAAAGGGCTGATTCCCTCAGCCCTTCCTTAAAACTTCTTCTTCCATTATTTTCAGAGCCTGTTGCTCTGCTTTATATGCCTCATATCTTTTTTCATTCGCTTCTAATGCCAGTGCATTAATCTCATCCTGAACCTTTTTAGATTTCAAAATCGGAATTTCAACCAGGGCCAAACTTTTATCGTCAATCATATCCACAACCGAACCATAGGTTTGACGACACACAAGCACTCTTCCAAAATCACTGTTTAAATAAATATATATATACCCTGCTATTTCCTTACACGCCGGTACTAATTTAAGTACATTCTGGCTAACAGCATATCCGTCCCAATGCTTTGGTACAAGTGCTACTGTTCCTATCGTGCCACGGTCAGAAACCAAAATTGTATTCTCAGAAACCCTCAGTTCTTTCTCATAACGCGCCCTGTGTATTGATTTTGATAAATACTTTTCCGTTTCAGGATTAAGCTGTGTGATTTCCTTCCCACCCAAAAAAGGGTATCCATATTCCTCGTCAACATAGGTACGCTTAAAAACACCTGCCAAAATAATCTTATTACTTATTCTGGGGTCTCCCATTTTTGTAATTTCTCCCGAAAATTTTTCCATATGTGAAACAATGGCATCAGCCAACGGAATATGATAAGACGCATCCACACGCCCATACATTTCACTCAATTTTACTGTAAATGTATTTACAGGCTTTTTCCCCGTAGTATCAAACTCATATAATTCAGGTAAGTGCAATTCTTTTTTAAGCAATCCCGTAGCCTCGTCAATTAATTTATTTGACTGATCTCTCAATTCATATGATTGCACTACCAACTTATGAATGCTTTCTTTTATCTCCTGCGTAGCATTTGGAATAGGTATGGCGGCTAAATGCTCCGGTTCAATATGCGTAATAACTGCGCCATAACTATTGGTCAACAATATCTTATTCCCTGTTTTGCTTTTCAAATAGATATAAATATATCCCTGGTCAACCATGTCTTTACAATCAATTCTAAGCAAGTCATGACTGAATATTTTATTCTCCAATGTCTCGGACACATAAGATACCTTACCAATTGTTCCCGAACAAGTCATTAATATCTGTCCTTTTTTTACTCGTAATGCATCGATATCGGTTTTTGTCAGATGAGAAATATAGCCGTCCGGAGTTGGCTTAACATCTACTATCGTAGACGGCTGATAAATGGGAAAATCCGATTTTTCTACCCATATACGTTTAAAACGCGCACCTGTATAGGAGGATGCTAAACCATTTACGCCTCCAATTGTCGTAAGAGGATATTTGCCTGATTCTATACGCTGTCGAGCCTGTTTCGCCTCTATATCATACACGCTCGCCTCCAGCCTTTTTCCGTGCAAAAGAACATCCTTTAACGAGACCGAACACCATTTTAATGAAGTTTCAGCTTGATTCTCGCTTACCATGCTATCCCCTCCTGCTTCTTCCATTCCGCAAAAATCACCGGAATATCAGGAGTTTGGTCATCCTCGACTTTTTTCTTCTGCTCATGAGAAATCACTCTATCCTCTTTTTCTGTCCCCTTTCCGACAAATACCCTGCTCGTATCCGGAACCAAAATCTCACTTCCCTCTTTATCACGTTTAAATATCGGATTCCCTCTCTTGTCATGACCGATTTTTTCAACCATGGCCATAAAAATATTATAATCCGCCATTACACCACTTTTTTCTTCATTATCCTTTTGTTCCTGCGTTTTCTTCTGTAAAAACAAAACGGAAGTTTGCGTACCATTATGAGGTTGAAATGTATCTGCATGTAAATCTATACTGGCAACTATACGATGATTCCTAATAAGCCATTCACGGATATATCCCAACCCCGGAGCACCGAGAATCGAATCCGGCAAAACAATTCCCATTCTTCCGCCAGGAACCAGTAATTGCGTGCAACGCTCAATAAATAAAATTTCCGGCGGAACAGAGGATTGCAGCTTTTGGGTTTTTGTCCATATCCCCGTTTTTTTATCATGTACCCAAATATGCGCAAGTTCATATTGTTCCAACACATTTTTATCTTTAACAGGAATTTTACTGCCAAATGGCGGATTCGTTATAATGATATCGAAGCGTCCCAGCGTATTATGATTGCGCAACTCGGCTTTATTCATTCCTAAAGCCTCTGCAAGCTTTGTACGAAATTCCTCTGTCCATTCATGAGGCGGAAGCAACGAGTTTGTCTGTAGAATGTTACCGCTGCCGTCATTATTCATAACCATATTCATTTTGGTTGCTTTAACAAGGTCCGGATTAATATCGAATCCGAAATAATCAGATGATGCCATTTCAGATATTTTATCCTGAAAAATGCGTACTGTATCACTATCCCAATCTTCCTTCTTTGTACCAATAGAATCCGCAAATTCTCTTTCAAGCTTCCTAATTACATGGGTCATAGCAGTTACTAAAAAGCCGCCCGTTCCGCAGGAACTATCCAATACCTTTTCATTAATTGCCGGATTAATCATTTTAACAACCATCTTCATGACATTTCTTGGCGTAAAAAACTCCCCCCTGTCACCGCGGAGATTAGCGCCCACTATCTCTTCGTATGCCTTTCCTTTAATGTCAATATTTGTGTTAAGCAGACTGTATTTCTGGATTTCGCTTACTATATAAGCAAGGCTGCGAGGAGAAAGTTTAATTTCATCATTTGCATCAAATATTTTACCCTGTTTCTTCTTAACTCTTTCAAATATTTTTGAGATACGTTTACATACCGTCAACTGACCGTCCGGATTAGAACGCTCTTCAGAAGTAGTATAAAATTCCAGCGGTGCAGGTATATTACGCTCATCCTCGATTTTACAGAAAATCACTTTTAACAATTCAAAAAAAGCCGGTTGCTTTTGCAATCCATCATTAATATGTATATGATTATGACAAGTTTTAAAAACAAATAATAAATTATCATCATAAGCATTTTTTAGCGATGTTCTTTTAGGGCGATTAATATCATCCAGATTGCCATCTGCCGACGGGATATCATTATAGTCCATGAAATCAATCTGTCCCTTATCATTTATAAATTTACGAAAAACCTCCTTTTGTCTGCCATTCGTCCACATTCCCCATTCACAATTAGAACATGCAGACATATACGATTTTAATTGCTCTACACCATCCTTTGCATTTCGAGCATCAACCGTTTCTTTTTTACACTCAATAATGAGTTTTATACCTTCCTGTGCCCGATTAACACAATTTTTATCAAAAATAACAATATCTGCACGAGGCTTCTGCGAGCCAATCCGTAGAGTATACTCAACAGAAATCTGTGTCGGTGCATATTTATGTTCATTAACTAAACGCTTTTCTATCGTTTGTCTTACATATTCTTCAGGAGTGTCGTTACGAAACTTACCATCTATATAATCGCATACTTTTCCATCCGGTATAACAACTATTTTGGCTTCACTCATAATTTTTTCCTTTCACCTGCCAAGATAAAGAAAATCCATTTGTAAGATGAGTAAAATTATAGCACAAATGTTCTGGATCCTCAATGTATTTCATATGATTTATTCCTTCTCCTTTTTCAGTTTCACGGCGTACCAAAAGGCGAGAAGCCCTAAAAGGAATAATACCGAAAGCACACTGATACCCGTGTTGATACTCCCGGTAGCCTGAGAAACGACACCCACCAGCGTTGTGCCCAAAAATGCCGCTCCTTTTCCGAAAATATCATAAATCCCAAAGAACTCCCCCGACTGCTCCGGCGGTATAATCTTCGTATAATACGACCTGGACAGCGCCTGTATGCCCCCCTGAAACATGCCCACCAGAACCGCAAGAATCCAAAACTGCACCAGATTATGCAAAAAAACGGCGAAAATAGCAATTCCCAGATACGCAATGATGCAGACGCCCAGCAGACCTTCCGTCGCATACCTCTGCGCCAGTCGTCCAAACAAAACAGCGCATGGAAATGCCACAAACTGGGTCAGCAGAAGAGCCAGCAGCAGCCCGGTGCTGTCCAGCCCCAGCGCCCCGCCATAGGTAGTGGCCATGTCAATAATCGTATGCACCCCGTCAATATAGAAGAAAAAAGCAATCAAAAACCAGAGAATCTCCCGCTTCTGCCTTGCATGACGTAACGTGCGCCACAGACGCAGAAAACTCTCCGATACCCTGCTCTTTCCACCCTCCACATAATACTTCTGCCGATAGCTCTTCATAACGGGAATCGTCAGTGCCACCCACCAGAGAGACGTAATCATAAAGGAAATCATCATAGCCGTACCCATGGTCAGCCCAAAGCTCTCCGCCCCTAATACGAGAACCAGGCAGAGGATGAAGGGAATACAGCTCCCGATATACCCCCATGCATAGCCCAGCGCCGATACCCTGTCCACTCTCTCCCCCGTCGTCACATCAGGAAGCATGGCGTCATAGAAAATCAGACTGATGGAATAAGCCGCCTTGGCAATGATAAAGATAATCAGAAATGCCAGCCACCCCTTCGCAAAGCCCAGCAGGGCGCAGCCGACAGCGCCTGCTGCCACCGTACCGAAAAAAAGCGGCTTCTTAAAACCCTTATTGTCCGTCAATGTACCCAGAACCGGGCCAAGCGCCGCCACAATCAATGTCACAAAAGACGCCGCATAACCCCAATAAGCCAGATAGTCCTCATTGGTCAGACCGGTTTCGTTCACAAGAGACTTGAAATAAACAGGCATCATCGTAGAAACCAGAAGAATAAATGCAGAATTACCTACATCATACAGAATCCAATGTACCTCGCTCTTTGTCAGTTTAAATGCCACCGCCTAATCCTCCCTTTCCGGTAATCGGGAACTGAAATTATATCGATAGATTCTGTCAAGCTTCCCGCTTCCCATGACATAATCGGGATATTCCTCTATCAAATGCAACGCCAGCTTTTTCGCATCCTCATAAAGCTGTAAAAGCCTCTCTGTGCTTTCCCTGCAAAGGGGATTCTCCTTCTCATGGACGATTAATCCATGCAGGCTCTCGTAATGTCCCGAAAGCTTCATCAGCCCCAAAAGCAGCTTCCGCTTCCCGGCGCCGGGCGCCACCAGAAGATTCAATAATATCTTCATGTCCCTGAGCGTCCTATAAATCTGCGCCTGACTGATATTCGGGAAAAAGCCCTGTATCAGCTTTGCATATTTCAGACTGGGATGCAGATGCCCCGTCACCTTATGCCCGGAGGGGTTCAGACCATCCCGGGCCATCAGCTCCCTGTCCAGCTCCGCCTCAAGCTCTGCATGGGAAATTCCTGTGGCATTAATTCTTTCCTGAATATATCCGTGGCAGCTCACATCCAATGCGAAATGACAGATGAAGCCGTAAATATACGCATAAGCGGCGTCCTGATTGGCGCTTTCCCGGATAACCCCGGCAGCATGTTTAAAGAACACAGCGCCCGGCAGCTCATGGATTCTCTTGCCCAGATAGTTTACCTGATTATGACTCAGAGCACTATAATAAAACAAGATATCCGGGCCATGAAGTCCGATATCATACAGCTGCGGATACGCCGCAATCGCTTTCGCCGCCACCGGCGGCGCCTGCTTCCTGACCTCCTGTCCGAATTTATAATGCGTATAGGTTGTGGGCATACCTGTCTCCCTTCTATCCGACGGCCGCAGCTTTTCTCACGACGCCGGACTTTCCCCGGCTCTTCTCTACCTTCGGCACAACAACGCAGCCTGCTCTCTCTGACGCAGCTCCTCCGGGTCCGTAGTCTCATCCAGCACGATTCCGTGAGGCTTTTTGCCGCCCATGCCGGAGGCCACCGTCACATAAGTAATATATCCCTCCATATACTGTTCCCCATTTAAAGCATTTAATGCTCTTACTGCAGAAATAAGGCTGGTTTTTCCTGCAAAAACAATACGGCTTTCAAAAACAAGCATAGTTCCGTTCGGCACCGGCTTTGTAAAAGACATATTCTGCAGATTCCGCATCACCACCTCGTCCAGCCGGCCATGCTCACAGGCCGCAGCCGTAAATCCGGCCTCCACCAGCCATCCGGCCGCCCTCGCTGCAAACAGCGTGCCATGGTGATTCAAGTCCTCACCTTTTACCACATGTGTCGTACTGTAAATTTTCATATCATTTCTCCTCCTATCTCCAATACCCTTTCTTATTCCACCAATTCCTTCGATAGCGTCAATCCTTTTTTAGTCTGCCACCACCCTTTGTACCACTTTATACAACACTCCCAAAATGCTCAGCTATTTCGGACATCCATTTTCCTATGAAAGGACGCTTGCCCCGGCAGGACAGTTAAAACACCAGACCACAAAAGCAGTCAAACCAGAGCAGGGTATCGCCTTTTTAGTGCAGTACGGATTGATTTATATAAATCAGAGTGTTGCCAAGGCAGATTGGATAAAACATTAGATAAAACCAACGGCCATCTGCAAAAAGCTATGGCAATTTATGAATAGATATGGTCTGATGAGCCAGAACTAATAGAACATAAATATGATTATTTATCCCAAAACATTTTTTGCCTGCATCCTTGATAGAGGCTCCAATATGATAAGCGGTAGTTCCATCAATTATCATAAATCTGTCGTGAAATGCTGTTGTATGCTTTACTGCCAGAGTCGGATACTGTGCGTTAAAATTTGCAATATCCTGCGCTGTCAGTCTGGCACCTGGGAGAGTGTAGACTGTTACATCCACGCCATCCTTTTTCTTTGCCAGAATATTCAGCGTTACAATATCCACATATCCATCAATCAGTACAATGGTTTTATCAGCCTGCTGCACTATATCTGCCATCAGGCTGAAGGCATCAAATATCTGCCCATTGAAGAATATCTTCTGGCTGTCTTCCTCATGGTCTGATATATACTTAAATACTTGTGCCAACTGTTCTTCTGTTTTTTTCTCAAACGCTTCTCTTTTTATATCTGATTCAATCTGACGAAGCTCAATATTATTCACCTGTTTGAATAAATACATTGTATCAGCCATGTATCTGCGGATTTCGACAAACGTATCCATAATATTAATGCTTACCTGAACGGCAACCTCACTTTTCAGAACAGAAGAGAGCATGGCGATTCCCTGCTCAGTGAAAGCATAAGGCATAAAACGTCTGCCGCCATAATTGTCCCCTGAACTTGAAATCACATTTTGTGATTTCAAGTTTTCAAATTCTTCCTTCGTTGCATCTCACCTATCGACACTCAACAACAATTTACCAAAAAATTACTAAAATATGTTCCCCTTCCCCTGTCATATACGCCCGCACGCTCTCCTCCACTTTCCGCCAAAATACCTTGCCCCAAAGCAAATCACTCTTCCATTCGATATAATCTACAGGCGTTCTCCCAGGTAATGCGGCAGACCTCCTCCTTAGAAATCCCCTTCATCTCAGACAGGGCCTTCACCACACAGGGCAGATTCAGCGAGCTGTTGCGCTTGCCCCGATTAGGCTCCGGCGCCAGATACGGCGAATCCGTCTCCAAAACAAGACATTCCATGGGCAGATATTCCACCGCCTCTTTCAGCTTTTTGGCATTCTTGAAGGTAAGCACTCCCCCTATGCCAAAATAAAAGCCCATGTCCAGATAATTTTTCGCCATTTCCTTACTATAAGCATAACAGTGAATCACACCGCCAATCTCTTCCGCATGTTCCGCCTTCATGATATCCAGCGTGTCCTTTGCGGCATCCCTGGAATGAATGACCATGGGCTTTTTTATCTCCCGGGCCAGCGACAGCTGACGCAGGAACCATTCCTTCTGGAGCTTAGGGTCCGGCTCCGGCCAATGATAATCCAGACCAATCTCTCCCACAGCCAGACACTTCTCCCCCAGACACTGTTCCTTCAGCCAGGCAAAGCTCTCCTCTGTGAGTTCCGCCACTTCGCTGGGATGTACGCCTATCGCCGCGTAAATAAAATCATATTGTTCTGTCAGCGCCAGCGTATCCCGACAGCCCCTTAAGCTGGCGCCAATATTCACTACCCTTGCAATTCCTTCCTCCGGAAGCCTCTTAAGAAGCTCCTCTCTGTCCTCCGCAAAAGCTTCGTCATCATAATGCGCATGTGTATCAAATATTTTCATGGTATTTTCCCTCTTCCTCCATGGATATCCCTTCTTCCATGGATATCCGCTTTTTATCTTTTCCACTCATAATATAACATCTGTTCCTTCCATGGTCAATCAGAACAAAGCAATCAGAAAAAGCGGGAACCTAATATGCTCCCGCATACTAAATCCACGCTTCCTCTGGTCTTTTATGCACGTCTCTCAATAAATCTCTAAGAATACAAAATTAATATCGAATCGCCATAAAAAACATATTTTAATACTCCCCTTTTTATATTGACACATAGTGCTTGTGTCCGTCCGTTCAGCCGATACTGCTCACAGGCAGTATCACTCTTTTCTATCTTATTCCCGGAAGAATTCTACTTTTACTACGATACTACTTATTACCCTACTACCTTTACTGCAATATTGCATTTACTACCATACGACTTTTACTGCCCTGCCGCCTGTCACTAGCACTTCTTGGTGTCGCTCGCCGAGACGTTCTCACTCTTGGTGCCATTCTTCACCACACCGGTAAAGGTCAACGTATAAGTATGTCCCTTCGTGGCATTTGAGACGGTTTGCTTCGGGTTCACTCCACCCGTACCACTTACCTGCCAGCTGGCAAGGCATGTTCCGTTCGTGGTATCCACCAAAGCCATCACCCCAGTAATCTCACTCGATGTCTTCGTGGTTTTCACACTGGCCTTACAAGTGGCGGTAGTTCCGCTAAATGTCAAAGTCGCCGTCACACTTGCCGCAATATCATACATCGGCATAGCAGTCTCCCCAGGCCTTGCCGCATGCGCCGGCAGACAAGCGCTTATCCAAAGCAGTGCCGCAAACAGCAAAGCGTTTAATCCCCTTATTCTCATGGTGTCCTCCTTCCTTATGTAGATTGAAACGCAGCTTTCTCTGTCGTCTCTACCCATATAACACACAAGCGACCCAAAACCTCACCAAAATTTTAAAAAAATTTCAAATAATTTATTTTTTCCGATTTTTTCTGAGATTTTTCCCGGTATTTTCCCCGGTATTTCACTCTGCCGGCCGGACTCCCTCCGCCATTTTTCGCAGCTCCCCTTCGCTGACCGTCCCTATCAGTTCATATAAATATCCATCCTTTTCCCAGATTAGATAGCGCAGCTCCTCCGCCGGCGGAATGCTCTCCCCGTATTGGGCCAACGTCCCGTCGGACAGAAAAGTCTCCCGCCAGACCATATCCGTACTGTCCGCATTGACATAGGCTCCCTCCCTATTAAGTCGATAATCCAGCCATAGCAGATTCTCCCCTTTCATATATCCCACATATCCGCTATAGTCGTCGCTGTAGAATTCTTCATTCCACAGGGTATACCCCTCCGGCACATAGCCCAATTCATAGGGCACAGGCTCGATATCCTCCTCGTTCACATGAGGAAGGCTGAAGAAATTCACATACTCTACATAGACTTCCTTCACAAATGTGGCAAACCAGGCTCTAGCCTCCTTATTCACCGCAAATACCAGACCTGTTGCAATGATTAGCACCGCACAGGCTCTTCCCAGGGACTGATAAACCCTGCTCCCCTTGATGCACATCCATTGATTCCGCCTGCGAAGCCTCTTATCCATGTGGGGAACCGGCTTTTCGCCTTCCCTTTCCACAGCCTCTCTGGCTTCTCTTAATTCCTCCCGCCAATATAGCTCAAAGATTCTGTGCAGCGCCTGATTGTACCCCTCTTCACCATCACGTTTTCCCATACCCCTGCTCCTTTAATAAGTTGCCCAGTTTGATTCTGCCCCTATATAACCTTACCTCCACTGTATGCTTTGAAATACCCAGCATCGACGCAATCTCACCGCAGCTGTACTGAAAACCGTAAAACATGGTGAGCACCGTGCTGTACTGCTCCGGCAACAGGTCAATAATCTCATGAATCTTCGCCGCCCTTTCCTTCTCCATCAGGGCTTCGAGTACATCCGTATACGGTCCTGTCGCCTGCTTACTAAGCATTATTTCCGCTTCTTCCTCATGCCAATCCATATACAATTCCCGTTTGGAATCGCGCAGCTTGTTATAGGACAGATGCTTTACCATTAATACACACAAGCCGCTGATTTCCTCTCCATTTTTACTGAAATATTTCGTTTTATTTTTCAGTATTCTCATAAAGGCGTCATGAACGACATCCTCCGCCATGGGGCCGCTGCGCAAGATACTCTCGGCCTTCCACAACATCTTATCATAGTTCTCCCGATAGATGTCCTCGAAACGCTTCTTATCATCCTCATTGTCCAGAAGCGCTAAGTAAAATAATAACATAAGATACTCCCTCCATTTATCCTTCGTATATCCTCGCGGACCCAAATATCAGTCCTCAAAACGGCTTCTTCCGTAAAAACAAATATTTACTGTATCTGTAAACTAAGATTCCTCCGTAAAATTTATTTCTCTGTAGAATATACACACAATTTGTCAAACCCTCACCAATTTTGTCAAATTTCTTTTTCTTTTTTCCATATCCACCGGGCCAGAAACGCATATCCAAGGGTAAATACCAGAATCACACCCTCCAGAATCCAGGTATTTGAGATAGCGTTGCTCAAAAGCACCGTAACGGCGTCCACCACCAGATGCAGCAAAATGGCCAGGGGATACAACAGCACAGTTCTGCCCCCCTTCTTTGCGGCAAACCAAACCAAAACAGAAAGGGAAAGCTGAAGCGCTATCGCCAATAACCGTTCCAGGGGCGCCGCCAGGAACAGAAGCGGCGAGGCCGCCGACAGCTGCGCAAAAGCCCCCTCCACGGCTGCAAGCTGCGCACCCTCCAGACCTGCCGTCAGCATATCCGCCATGCCCGCATTTATCACAACCGCATAAATCAGATTATTCAGCATCCCAAATACCAGAATATAAAAGGTCTCAAAACCGCCGTGTCCGGCGCCATACATCAACGCATTTCCATCCTTATCCCAATTCTTTCGCAGAATCGTCCGAAAAGCTACGAAACGCCCGGTTTCCTCAAAAAGTCCCGCCATAAAGCCGCCGTACAGAGCATAGCCCCAAATATTCTGTAAGAGCAAGGCTCCGGCCCCAGTCTGACTGACCAGGAAGTTAATCGCCCCCTCCAGAATAAACGCGAACAAAAGCATCGTACCACAACCCACAAAAAAGGCCTTCAAACTGCCGCCGGACTTCTTTCCCATCACGATACACAGCACCGCCGGAATCAGGAATCCCAGCAATAGATTGATTACAATCATCACCAAGGTTGCATTTGAAACACTGTCATTCATAAAGATACCTCTCTCTTTCTTAAACGGATTACAGAAACCATATGGCATCCCCCATTGCCAAAAATTACCACAAAATCATTATAATAGATTCTCACAACAAGCTCAACTATCTTTCACGGGGCGCCTACTACCAATCCTCCTCGGCCCCTATCCCTTTTGACCGAACGATAGGGAATGGATTTTTACGGGATTCCGGAATAAACTCGGAAAATACGGTTATCCTTTCGTATATACTTGTAGAGCACGTTATGGTTTTAGGTCTGATTTATTATTTTCAGAATTTATTACTCCAAAAAGAAAAATGACTTTAAAATCATGTAAATGTGAAAAAAGTGTGAATTATTAGCACTCTCTATTGACGAGTGCTAATAATAGTGTTATAACATGTATAGAACAAAGGAACAGATATTGGATGAAGCAAATGTTCTACTTCACCTGGTTTCAGATTTGCTCCAGGCACTTATTAACAGATTTAACGGATGCAATCATACATCCGGACAGCAAAAGGAGGAATGATTTATGTTGATGCCCAGTATTTATGGAGAGAACTTATTTGGTGATTTCTTTGATGCCTTTGATGCTTTTCCTTTTTTCGATAACAGGGAACTGCGAAAAGCAGAAGAAAAGTTATATGGCAGGAAAGCCAGCCATATGATGAGTACTGACGTCAAAGAGAAGGACGGAGCTTACGAGCTGGAGATGGACCTTCCCGGCTTCCAAAAGGACGAAATCCAGATTTCTCTCGAGAATGGCTATTTAACCATTCAGGCGGCTAAGGGATTTGACCAGTCTGAGGAAGATACGGAAACAGGCAAATATATCCGCAAAGAACGCTACGCCGGGGCGTGCAGCCGTAGCTTCTATATAGGCGAGGAAGTGACGCAGGAGGACGTCAAGGCAGAGTTTAAACACGGAATCCTGAAGCTGACGCTTCCCAAAAAAGAGCAGAAACCTGCCGTAGAACAGAACAAATACATTGCGATTGAAGGCTGATGCTATTTGTACACAGGAAAAGACCGTTTCAAGTTTCGCATAAACTCAGAGAACGGGAGACTGTTTCAAGTTTTATGTAAACTCAAAGAACGGATATACAATTCATGAATAGTTACTTAAGGGCGGACGCCGGATTGACGGCTATCCGCCCTTACATTCTTTTAAACCTTTGCTGCCAAAATATCACACTTCATTATTTTTCGCCTCGCCTTCTACAATCTGCTTCACCATCTCTACATAAGCTTTCTTAATCTACATAAGCTTTCTTAATTGGTTCATGTTTAGGTATCGCAATCGGTTGATATCCTGTTAATGCTTTAATGTCCTTTTTAAAATGCAGTCAGCAGACTTAGAACCAAGGCAATCGTTACAGGCACACTTACTGTATCATTGCCATTGTGCGAACAGGCTTCCGCTATGGATGCTGCAGCGGCGGAAACCATAACGGACAATATTACCTGATGCATTGTCAAATCGGACAACAGGGCAAGCGTTGGCACTCCTGCCGCAAAAGCAGTTAACGCCATGGCAACCGCCCCTTCCCATGTCTTATGATAATCTGCCCATGGCAGCTGAATGTGATGTTGTCCGAATTTCTTACCAATCAAAGCCGCCATAGTATCTCCCGCTCCCCACATCAGGATTGCCGCCACGCAGATATAAGGCCTGCCAAGCCAGCCCCAGCAAAGGGCAATCAAAACGGCATGGGTGAGAAACAACAACCAAAGGCTTCTCTTAATTTCTCCTTTTTTACGCTGAACTATAAACCTGTCAAAACCCCTCCGGCGTTCCGCCAGACAAATAAGAGGATACACAACGACCGTAAATAAAACACAACAGATACAGGCAGTCAGCCAGTTTTCAGACACAAATATGATGCATAGGATAGAAGTATACGCTACAAAATGCAGACATTTTCGCCAAACCTCCTGGGACATCCTGACAGCCGCCTTTAAAATAAGAAACAATGACACACAACAGGCCAGATAAATCAAATATTTCCCCAGGCAGGACAGTACTGCCCACAGCATGGTACATCCAGACAGGAAATCTCTGTAATTCAAGATAAGCATAAACGCGCCCAATACCGTCAGAATCGCCCCTGTAGCAAGACCTACCATACGGTTATTGACACGATTTGCAAATTGGGCGGAAATAATGGAAGCGCCTGTAGCCGTGACAATGCAGATAAGAAGGACATCCCAACGCTCAAGAGCAATGGTAGGGTCAATCATGATATGGCTGACGGATGCAATAAGCGCTGTAAAAGTCATGATAAATGTGCTTGTCCCTACGGCAGATTTCCGCTCCATTCCCAAAAATGCCGTAAAAACCACCAGCATCATCATTCCTCCGCCTGAACCCACAAAGCCCGTACCAAATCCTATAGTAAGGCCGAAAAACAAAGATATGAGAACCCCCTTCCAGCCAAGAGCAGCGCCTTTTCCCATTGTTTTGTCCCTCTGGGTATCCGGCTTTATGAGAAAACGGATTCCGATAAAAAATGTAAGAAACAGGGAAAAGCCGCCAAGCACCACATGACCGGCTGACCATGCGGCAAAGCTGCCTGCAATGCACATTCCGACTATGCAGGGCAACATAATCCAACCCCGTTTTA
>JAMOZS010000024.1 GCA_023667765.1 Roseburia sp.
TGTGAGTGTTGAAAATCCGTGAGACGTTTGAGGATTTTCCGAGTGTCATCATCATAGTACCTCCGCAAAATTGCTTTTTCGCCGAGCTAATGCTTCGAGATTTTGCATATTTTCCGAGATTTTGCTGGTCGTAATCGCAAAATCTCATGGTAATTACTCTCCTGTCTACAAAATCTCTGTCCAATTCGGCGGTTGGCCCGCAAAATCTTTGTCTAATTGCATAATCTCAGCAAAATTCCTCTTGAGCTGAGCTATTTTCCATCCACATTCACGAAATAGAGAGACTATCTTGAAATGAGTGTGTTGTATGGATATGAACGATAAGGAAAAATTTAGTCAGCTTTATGAGCGATACAACAAGTTGCTTACTTTTATTGCCAGAGGAGTATTGAAAAATGAGGTGGATGTTGACGATGCTGTTCAGCAAACTTGGCTCTATGTCTGGGAGCACCTTGAGAAACTTGCAGATGTTGATTCTCCGCAAACAAAGGCTTACATCTCAACAGTCGTGAATCATCGTGCACTCGATATCATTCGTTCTAAAAAAGCGCACCATGAGGTTGAATTGACTGAAAACATACCCGAAACTATTACCCCATTCACAGAGTATAACGGTTTGTGGGATGCGCTGGACGCACTGCCTGAGCGCTATAAGAATTTGCTTCTTATGCGGCACTACCTTGGGCTGGAAACCGATGAAATGGCCGAGCAGCTGGGTATGAGGCGCCAAACCATCCAGAAAAACCTATGGAGAGCCAGGAACATGTTGGCCCAAAAACTCGATGAATTAGCATAAGGATTTGCTTTCCCTAATGGAATTTATCCGAGATTTTGCATTCTCCCAATGTCAAAATCTCAGATTATATGCAAATCCTCGGTGCAAAAGCTCGAAAAAATAGTTTGTAAAGTCAAAATCTCTTCGCAATCCATGCAAAATCTCCGAAAAAATCAAAATCACAAATAAATTCATTTGTAAAGGAGGTCTGCAAAATGCAGCAATTAAAAAGGATGTACGATTTCTGCTACTGGCTTCTCGTTCTGACATGGCTTGTCTTTCTGGTCTGCTTCCGTCTTACCTTCGTCTTGGGCACTTCCATGACCCCAACACTGAACAGTGGAGAGCTCCATGTGTTTTCCCGTTTTGCTGAACCAGAGGTCGGAGATATCGTCTTGCTTCGTGCCCCGAGTGGAGACTGCAACTATGTCAAACGACTAATTGCTGTTCCAGGGGATACCGTTGAACATTGTTCCGCTCCCCTGCTCTTGGATGCAGACCAATATTATGTTTGCGGTGATAACCGGGGGGCCTCCTACGATTCCCGCTCATTTGGCCCTATCCCCGGCAATAGCATCCTGGGTGTCCTGGTCTTTTAAATTTGGCACTGAGGCAACGTTGGAAAGGAGGTGACTGCTTTATCCCATACGCATTTTGAGGTACTAAAGCATTACCCCTGACCTGACGGATGCGTACCCCTCAGCCTGGTCTGCCTCCTTCCTTCTGAACAAATAATGCACTCAAAGGAGAAAAACTATGAGAAAGTATTCTTTCCCAGTGCCATCATGCAGAGCATGTGGCTTTCATCGACAATATGACACACAATGCGTCTGTGACGGCTTTTTAGGCCCGGAACAACGAGCATTTAAGCCAAATGACCCTGCCAAATATCCTCCCCAATGGTGTCCCAGGCGGCACATCCCTGCAATATGCCATATCTACACTTTCAAAGACGAACTGAGTGCCAGCTGCGACCAATATTGGCGCAATGTCAACGATTTTACCCGGGAACGGTATGTTTCCCCCGACCCGAATCGGTATAAGCTCTCCGTCACGTTTGAGCTTCCTGCCAAGATGAGCGCAAGGAAATTCTACATCGACTTCCATGCGAATCCGGCCAATAATGTCCTGTCCGGTCTTGATTTGCCTGTTGGGAGCGTAATCCAGGTTGATGATGGGCTGTTGCCGTACTGCTTTTATTATTTCAGCAGGGATTTGCTTATTCCCATCAAAAGCTTCTACCCCAACTAAAGGTATTAGCTGACACCTCGAAGGACGTTGAATATGGAAGAAAAATCATGGCGATACCGCTTTCCACGCCCGATACACTCTCCGAAGCTGCAATCTTTGGGTACGCTCCCGCAATCTTTGGGTACACCCCTTTAAAAATTAAAATTCCGCCCGATAAGGATAATTACCGAGCCACATTGCTCTTTAAGGAGGTTTCCATGGATACCGCTGGTGATATCTTCCAAACAATCGAAAGCACATGCCGTCGATGTATCCACCGGCAAGCCTCGACCGATGGCGACTGCGAATATCTGAGCACGGGGTTGCGAAAAGTTGTTGGCGCAGATGCAATCTGGCTCACCTGCGATGATTTTGCCGCAATCAAGGCAGACGATTTTGAACGTGGAAATGCGAGCAACCTACAAGATTGGTATAGGTAGCCGCAAGTTTTGTATAGGTGCCTTATTTGAGATACTTTTTAGCCGAGAACAGAATGCACAGGCATTCATCGGCTTACAAGAATTGGAGAGAAAAATGGCAAAAAAGATACCGTACCAAAATCAGAAGCAAGAAGACTTTGGCAAGCGCTTCCTGAATATATGTGAAACCAAGTCACCTTGGGCTGTCTGGAGCGATTTTGTCCAATTGGTAGCCTGCACCCTCTCCAATGGTCTGGGCAGTTCAGTTCCTTTTTATATGGACCGGGAGAATCTATACCTGAAGACAATTTCCAACTATAACAAAGAGCAGTCTGCAATATTTCCGGAACTTTTTGCTCAGCTTGTTTTGGCTTTAGAGCAAAACCCTGAACAAGATTTTCTTGGTGATGTCTATATGGCACTTGGTCTGGGGAGCAATTGGAAAGGGCAATTTTTTACCCCCTACCATGTTAGCAAAGCAATGGTCGAAATGATGCTCTCCGGTATGGAAAAAAATATTGAGGAAAAGGGTTGGATTTCCATAAACGACCCAGCGTGTGGGGCCGGTTCTATGCTGATTGCGGCCCGGAACTGCCTAAATGAAAAGGGATTTGGTTCGGATTGCGCCCTTTTTGTTGCCCAAGATATAGACCGCACAGTTGCGTTAATGTGTTTCATACAGCTGTCTTTATTAGGCTGTGCTGGCTACGTCATCATTGCGGACTCCCTTCGGCATCCGCCTGCAGGTAAAGGCAATTCCCCGCTATTACTCACACCGACCCCCGAGCAAGAGGTTTGGATTACGCCAGCCCTTTATTCAAACACATGGACTGCCCGGATAATTTATGAGCATGAGCGGCTGCTTTTGGATACTGCGGCCAAAGATATGAAGTATCCACACGAAAAGGAGGCGGCCAACCATGGAAAAGGCCGGGGTAAAAACCCGTGATATTTCTTTTTTCAGCCAGAAAAACGGCGAAATGGTTCGGGTACACAGCAAAGCTGCTCGGGATTACGCAAAATTTTTGGAAAATCAGGATTGCGTCAAACGCTATGAAGCCGGAAAGCTGCTTGAGTTGGAGCGATTCCCCCACATCTCCCCCGCCGGAATCCGAAAGCTCTATTTTAACACGCAATGGAGTACCGATTTTTTTCTACACCTTTCTGATGGTCGAAAGGCAGTGCGGGAGCTTGTGCGAGGAGATGACCTAAAACAGCAGGCTACCGTAGAGCGCCTGGAACTGTCCCGACGCTATTGGGCAGCACTGAACATATTTGATTGGAAGATTGTGGTGGCTTCAGTTTAGTGGTCATGCACGTTAATCCATAAATCACATCATAAGGAGGATTTAGAATGAATCTGAAAGAAGCATTCCGTTATCAAAACTTTCTGGGCCAAATAATGTCGGAGGCGGGAAATAGTCTGACCAAGCAAGAGCACTGTCTGACCACGACTAAGCGCCACCTCCGCAACAAAGCCAATCCCGAAGCGCAGGATATGCAGGAGGAGGTTGATTTTGGTGAGTTTTACAAAAACGACGACGTTTTGGACCTTATGCTCCTCTTGGTTGATGAGCGTGAAAAGTTGAGTACCGCCATTGGCAAGGCCAAAGCGTCCGTCAGATTTGATATCGATGCCGCAGTTGAAACCAACAAATTTCGCCAAATCGTGGTGTTGCGAGCGAAATCGATGCTTCGTAACTCCGCTTCCAAACGTATCGAGCAGGGGCGTGATTATAAATTCAATGTCGAGGGGAATCAAACCCAATATTTCTACGATATTGAAGTTGAGACTGCTGATGCCTTCGACCGGGCCCGGGCAAAGGACGTAGCCCGTGAAATTATGTCCAAAGCTGATGTAGCATCTGCAGAAATTGATGCGGCGCTCATCAATACGCAGGTCGACTATGTGCCTCCGTTTAATGTGAACGGCTCTTTCGACGACGTCATGGAAGAGTTCCTCGCACATCGAGCAAAGACCTCGACCTAACTTACCACAGGGACCATTCGGCTCCCTGCCTCGAGCAGAAAGGAATCAAGGTACTTCTTTGTTGACGTCTGGCGGAACGTATCCGCTCCCGACAGCGATGCCGGGTCTCTTTGAGATATCAACCTCCTGGATGTACTTTTTCCAGGTGATTGTTATAGTAAAAGAACAAAATCATGTATGTCCCATCATCTGGGATATAAAGGACGCTAAACATTTCCAGAGTCATATGTTCAATATAACACGCTCCATCACTTCACCATGCATCAACCATATCTCTATTTCGGGTGCGCAACAATAAATGCAGCAATCAACACTGGCACCCTCTACCCAAATGGGGGGCCATCCCTCATTTGTTTTAAAGCGAGTATGCCAACATGCTGCTCAGCAACTGAGTTTTATCTTTATCAACATCGAAGTATTGCGGGGAATTTCTGCTCGAGGCAGAGCGCCGACTGGTAACATGAAAACAAGGAGGCCAATGGTCATGGGCAATTCTGATATCATCGAGGGCATCAAGACGGGAGCACTGCTGTGCTGAATCAATATCTTAGCCGCCACGGGAGCATTTTCCGCGTGCTGCTCCGGGATGACACAGGGTGCTGGTTGATTTCCCATGAAAACCCTGCTGCCCCCTTATATGTGGCGGCAGAGGAACTGGCATCATATGAGCGAATTGTCCCACCGCCGTCCTCTGCCTCCTCTTCTCCGGCCGCTCTCAAGCGTCTTGCTCTCATCCAGCCCCTGTTGGATTTGGGCGAAACGGCCATTATCGACAAATCAGCTCGCATCAAAGTCTCGAAGGACATCGCAGAAGCCCAATCCACCACCTATCGCCGGGTGCTGACGTTGTTCTACCGCTATTTAGCAACAGGGCAGCTCATCTCTACCAAACCTCGGTCTCCGTCCAGGAACGGCACCTACGATTGGGCAATTAGAAAATTTTATTATTCTGCTAAAAAGCTCTCGCTGCGGGGAGCCTTCGAGATGATGCTCGTTCAAAAATTTACGGATTCAAATGGAAGGCTGATGCCTGATGCTCCGTCTTGGGGCAGCTTCCGCAGTTACTTTTACCGGCACGATTTCAATAAAAATCCACAGAAAATTATTTCCCGCGATGGACTCAGCCACTATCAGAGAAACTGCCGACCTGCTTTTGGCCGAGCTTCGGCGTGGCGCACGCAGCCTGGTTCATTCCAGATGGATGCGACCGAGGCAGATATATATCTTGTCTCTGCTCTTGACCGCAGCGTGGTTGCAGGCCGGCCGTATATCTATCTGGCTGTTGATACCTTTTCCCAACTCATAGCGGGCGTCTATGTAGGCTTTGATTGTGATGATTCCGCTGTTATTCGCTGTCTGGCAAATGCAGTGTGCAACAAGGTGGAATTTTGCCGGCAATATGGCATTGAAATTCTGCCGGAGCAGTGGCCCTCCCTTGGGCTACCTAACGAGATAATTACCGACAGGGGTCGTGAATTCTGCGGTACTCTCATGGACGAGCTTTGTCGGAGATTTGGCATCGAGCTTCTGGCACAGCCTCCTTTTAGGCCAGAGCTAAAAGGATTGGTCGAGAAGTCCTTCCATCTTCTGCAGGAAAAGTACAAGCCACTCCTTCGTGGCTCTGGTGTAATCGAAGAAACCGCCCAGGAACGTTGGTCCGTGGACTACCGAACGCAGGCTAAACTTAACCTAACCGAATTTACTCAGGTACTAATTCATTGCATCGTTCAGCTCAATTCAGGACGTGTGCTACCCAGCGGAAAAACCCCGGCTCAGTTGTGGATAAAAGCTGCGCCCAAACTTTTAGATGTTGCACCTGATATGTTGCTCCTGATGGCGCTGCCCCGAACCACCGTTAAGCTCATTCGGAGAGGGTTTCACGTCAATGGCATCTTCTACATCCCGGTAAAGATGGATGGTCTGTATATCAATGACAGCTATTGCGTGGCGTATGACCCGGATAACCTATCCTGTGTCTTCCTTGCTGATAAAGATTGGCTGCCATGCCCTGCCGCCCCTGGACAAGGTGTTGAGCAGGTATCGCTCGTTGAGCATCAGGCACTTAGGGATTCGGGCAAGGCGGAAAGGCAGGCAGCGGCCCAGCGGGAACTGGCATCTGAGGCGGAGTGCACAAAAGCCGTCCAGCAAATTGTTTCTAACGTCACCAAGATGGGAGGCACATCATGAAATACCCTGCCAACGCCAAAAATGTCGGCGCTATATATGATAACGCGGCGGCGGACAACCCCTTCCTGGCAGCAATGCCGGAGATGATGTCACGCGAAGCATTTCTGGATACCATCAAATGTCTCCCTCCTCTGCCTGCTGGGCTGTCTGAAATGCCCGCCGAGGAGCGCCGGCAAAATTTGTCGCTGCTTTCCTCCATCTTCGTGCCAATGGAATTTATGTACTCCTGCTACGACCAACTGTATCGGGCTATGACCTCAACGTACGCCACACGCACAATGCTGGAGGAGGTTCAAAGAACCTGCGCTCTTTTTAAAGGTGACAGCTTACCCGCTTTCGCAACCCAGCCCGCAACTGGCAGTATACTTGGAGTCCCGGGTGTTGGAAAAACCTCCACCATCCGCCACACGCTATCCGTAGTTCCGCAGGTGATTGAACATACAGACTACATGGGAAAACCTCTGTTTTGCAAGCAGGTTTTGTATTTAGCCGTAGAATGCCCGTCCGACTGCTCTGTTAAATCCCTTGCGTTTAACATAGTAGCCGCATTGGACCGTGCTATTGGCTCAGATTATCTGAACCAACTAACAGCTCTGCGCTCTGCCGCCACCAGTGCAATAGCCGTTCAAATTAAAGTGCTCTGCTTAACGCATCATATTGGGCTGATTCTTATCGATGAGATTCAAAATGCAGTTGTTACGGCCCAAAAAAATAAGCAAATCAAACCTCTGCTCAAATTCTTGGTTGAACTGACGAACGATACATGCACCTCAACCTTTTTTATCGGAACTCCCATTGCGGAGGAATTGTTTTGCTCTGAGGAACATTTAATGAGGAGGACGCGAGGGATGAGGCTGATACCGTTTGACCCAGATGGCTCATATCGGGCTTTCTTACAAATGCTCTGGCCATATCAGCTCACCTCTGAGAATGCCCCTCTCACGGAGCAGTTGGCCAATAAGCTTTACGATTGCTCTGGCGGAATTCCCGCATATATCATTAAAATTTTTCAAGAAAGTCAAGCACAGGCACTTCTTCAAGGAAAAGATTGTATCGACAGCAAAACAATCCAAAAGGCCATCGATATTCTTGCCATAAAAGTCCCACGCACATACGCCGGAGGAACTTCCATTTCTGAATTTGATGCGCCCGACACAGGCCACATCATTGAATTGCCGCAGGAGGAGACGGCCGTCACATCAGAGTTGCCAGAGCGCCCGCTCTCCACTGTAAAACGGCAGTATGCCAACAAACGTGGACGGAAAGCTACCCCGAGAGATGATTTAGACCTGCTCGTTGGCTTCCAGAATGTTTCCAATTTTCTCGGATGGCTAAAAGCTCATGCACTGCTGGAGGACTGGCCATGCTGAGCTATTTTCCCACACCCTATCCAGGAGAATGGATGTATAGCATTTACTGCCGCTACCATGTTCGTACAGGACATCCCCGCCACCAAACCACAATCCGGGAACTGTTTGGAAACCGCCCTTCCGCCGCTATCGGTTCAATTTTCCCCAACAACACAATTTCCCAGGTGGTGTCACAGCTCCCACCAGGGTTCTTGGATGCAAAGCAGCTCATCATTGGTCACACGCTTTTCCCCTACTACACTCGGTGCTACTCCATCGCTCAAAAGGAAAAATTGTTGGGCCAGCTCTGCCTCGGGACAAGCACCGTCATCACCAGCATACGGCGCTTCGGACAGCTCCCAGCGCCTCGGTACTGCCCACTTTGTGCGGAGCGGGACAGGGAAGCGTATGGGGAAACCTATTGGCACATCGTCCATCAAATCCCGGCCATGCAGGTATGCCCCCAGCACGGATGCAGGCTGCTCTCTGTTGAGGGCATAGATGCGACCAGGGTGCGTTACGCTTTTGCCCCGCTGGACACTGTCCTCCCAGACCTCAATGATGCGCCCCCCGAACACATCCCGCCCTGGCACTTCCAATTTTCCAAAATCCTGTACGATTACGCCACGCTTCCTCTTTCTTGTGCCGCCACCCCCACCCATAGCAACCTTGCCATCGCACTGGGGAATATGGGATATGAGGTGATACAGGGGCATAGCCCGCACACTATCCTGGATGCCAAACGCCTTTATCATGACCTGACTGCTCACTATGGTCAGGAAATTGTGGGGAAGGTGTTCGGGGATGAAAAGGCAATCTGTCTGCTCAACCGGGTGTGTAAATGGGAATGCCTCACACCCGAGCGATATGCCCTGTTGCAATGTTTCGCTGGCATCGACTCCGCCACCGTATTTGCCCCATCACCGCTTCCCAACGCATTGGAGCAGAAGCTGCGAGGTTTATTGGAGAGCGGCATCCCCTACACCCAGAAGCAGATGTGTGAATCCCTGGGCATTACGGCGTCACAGTTAGGGATAGCGGTCAAAAAATATGGACTCACCGCCCACGATGTCCTTCAACAGGAGAATTTCCATAAAATCAGTGTTGTCTTTAATGACACCGAACATGAGCAATTTAAGCGGGCCCTTGCCCGGAGTGGATTTCGCTTTGACCGACACTTTGCCCATCATTGCGTGATGGAATATCTTAAACAATACAAGGAGGATTAACGTAATGGGAACCTACGCAGATATCTTTGGGAACGTAACTGTCCCGCAGGACAAGCTCCCCGAACTCACGGCACGAATGCTCACCGTGGCCCATCAGGGCGGGATGATGGACGCCATCCAAACCGAGCGATTTGGCAAGACTATCACCCTGCTGAAGCCTGTTGAGATAGAGGACGGGTGCGTCGACTGCATCTTCAACTACTTTGAAAATGATTTCTGGGAAAGCGCTGGATTTAACATCAAGGAGGGCCAAATGTATTCCAATAAGATTGGAACTCGGGATTTCCACGCTGTCGTGCTGGCTATGTATGTATTGCAGGAATTTTACAGCACGACTCCATGCACCACCAATGTGGACGGCAGGCCGTTCGATGCCACAGAATATATCGGCTGGCTGAACTATGTCCTCGGGGAGCATTACACCAACGAACGCATCACCCATCCCTGGCAACTCTATGCGCTTCGAAACAAACATCTTACCAGCAGCGAAATTCTGATTTTTGCCCAGAGTGACCCTAACACCAGCGCAAATTATTCCGAAATGGTGTCTTGTTACATCATCGGCGCATTTGAAGAAGACCACCCAGACCTTGTAGACGAGCTGTGCGGTCCTGACATCAAAGGTACGCTATCCCCCTTAAACGGTTTCCAGGCCCTCCGAAGAATTATTTCAGCCATCAAAGCAGACGCTTCCACCCCAGATGAAGAAAAGCTCCGCGCCCTCACTTCGATGCTCACGCTCCCAATGAAGCAACGCTTGGACACACCATCCCAGCTTTATGAGAAATTTGGCTTCTTTTCTGTGCTGTGTCCAACTGAAGTTGCGGTGTGGTTAATTGCCGACGCTTTTTCTCTGGATTTTTGGGAATTGCTCAGCGAAATGGCTCCAACTCTCAACTATGATTTCCTACCAACTCTCCTGGACCCTCCTTCGCCGCCAAGTCCGGTGCAGCCAGTGAGCAGCGAACGTTTCCTTCGCACGACCAGCGATGAGCGCACATTCTGGTGGAAAGAAGACGGAGATGTAGAGTTTTCTAACGAGATGCGATGCTGGCTGAGAGAATTACGGGCGGAATACTCTGACATCCTCTCCCACCTTGATAATATTTCAGATAATCACGCCGAAATTTTCGTGAAGACAATAGCCCGGGCTCAAAAAGAATGTCATGCATACTTCTTTGCCGCTGCTTTTGATGAATTCATCATGCGCATGCATCATCCCGAAGTTCAGGCAGCTGTCGTTTTGCTCGCACAGCTTTTAGATGGATATACGCCCGATGGGAAATATTACAACAAGGATGGATGGATATGGAATACTCCATTCAGCCGTTTTAATGATGACTTCAGGGCATATGCTATCAAGCTGTATTATGCAATCCTGGCCAATTTACCACTCCGAAATAAGGTCTTCGGGTTTTGAATGCATCCATCCTCTTGTCTACTCACCTTTTGAGAAATGGGATAAAAGTGCCGGAAGGAATCTTGGCGATTGTCAACTATCAGGAGGGTCACATGAACAAAGGTAATTATAACATGGAGGTTCAAAATGATTGATGAAAAGGTCACCGGCGAATTTATGGACATTTATGAGCGCTGCATCAAGCGCCCCGGTGCAGATAAACTGCTACAATGGTTGAAACTGAGCGACTTCTTTACCGCCCCGGCCTCCACCCGATTCCATCTGGCAAAAGAGGGCGGTTTGGTGGAGCATAGCATAAATGTCTACAAGCGGCTGAGAAAATTATGGGTGTCTGAATGGGGTGAGCCAGATGCTGCCCGGGAGGATACCATTGCTGTGTGCGGGCTGCTACATGATGTCTGCAAAACCAAAATGTATAAGGTGGCAACACGCAACGCTAAGAACGAAGCAACAGGTCAGTGGGAAAAGGTTCCCTACTACACCATTGAGGAGCAGTTCCCTTATGGTCACGGGGAGAAGTCGGTGTATATCTTGGGCAAGTTTTTGCGGCTCTCGCGAGACGAGGTCATGGCCATCCGCTGGCATATGGGATTTAGCGATAACGAATTCAAGGCCGGCGGATTTGGCGTGGGGAAGGCATTTGAGCAGTGCCAACTGGCATTGCTCACGCACATGGCCGATTTGCAAGCCACCTATATTGACGAGGTAAGAGGCGAAGCGACAACATAGTGCTAATGCCATGAGGATGAGCAGCAGTGGGACCACGGGGTCCGCCATTCCTACAAAAGCAAACACCAGGCCACGTATACCAAATATGTCCAAGAGGCTCAGCCCTACCCCGAAATGCGGGCACTCATAAGTGCCTCAACCTTCATTGAATCACTTGAACGGGACACAGTCCGCACGGTAAACTCGGCCGCCCCCTGCTTGCCTCAAAAGGAAAGAGTGCAGAAGAAATCTCCAGCATGTTCCATGTCCCTCTGGGCATCGTTAAACAGATTTTGGCTGACATGCCCTGGGAGTCGTCGGTTTATGAGGCTCCTATTCCTAAGATTGAACGCCTTTCGCTGCCGGACGACGAGGAACGCTGCTTCTCGGTCACCCTGTCAGAATATGAGGATGACAATACACCTTGGTGATTGTGCCTCATCATCCTAATGCATGTACCCGGGAGAACCCCCAATTCTCCCGGGATTATCAAATCTTTAGGTGTCACAAAAACAGTTGCTTTTGCGAACACTCCTATGAATGTTTCCGCTGAAGTTCTGATTCATATATGCAGTTGGAGGTTGCTTGCTACTCATCGAATAGCATCTGATTTGAACTACTATTTCAGCCTAATTTCAATATAAATAGGCACTAAGTTCATATTTTTTGCCTTTCTACTGCAAATAAGGCATTACATTGATTACCTCACAGAGTACATTTCCTTTTCTTCAAATTCCCAAATGTGTACGCAATATTTCATCACATCTTTTCGTGAACAGATGTGCCTTGACTGAACATAAGGAGGCGAACATATATATGATTTATGGATACTGCCGCTGCAGTACAAACGAAAGCAAACAGGACATTGATAGACAAATCAATACCCTAAAAGCTGCTGGCGCTGATGCCATTCACTTCGAGTATGAGCATGGAGACGCTGAACACAAAAAAGAGCTGGAAAGGCTCATTGCGGCCACCTCTCCCGGTGATACCATCCTAACCATGGAGGTCAGCAGGCTTGCGAGGAGCACTCGCCAGTTATGCGACCTGATTGACATCGTAAAGGACAAGCACTTGAAGCTTGTCATCCTGGGCAGTCTCACGGTAGACTGTACCAACGGGGAACTCGACCCAATGACCAAGGCTTTTCTCCAAATTAGCGGCGTCTTTGCAGAGCTGGAGCTGTGCATGATTCGAAGCCGGGTAAAATCCGGGATGGCAAATGCAAAGGCTAAAGGGGCCGTATTCGGCCGCCCCCGGACAACCATAGACAAAATTCCTGCTGCCTTCTTCAAATTTTATCCAGCATTTAGAAGCAAGAAAATGAACGCCACAGAATTTGCCCGAATTTCAGGCATCGGGCGAACCACTCTCTATAAGTATCTCAAAATTGTTGAAAACGGTAGTGTTACATAACAATCTGGACGTTCCACTTTTCGTAGGTTGCTTTTTTATCCACATTATTCTATAGTAAGCTGCGAAAGGAGTATGAAAAATGGATAACATTCAATTTGGCGCTTTTGTGGCACAGCTGAGAAAAGAGCGAGGACTCACCCAAAAGGAATTGGCCGATAAGCTGAACGTCACAGACAAAGCAATTTCAAAATGGGAAACAGGCAAAGGTTTTCCCGATATAAAGCTCATGGAACCGCTGGCGCAAGCGCTTGGCGTATCACTGGTGGAACTGATGCAATGCAAGCGGCAAGAAGCAGAAACTCTGACGCTTGCCGAAGCCGAGTCGGTAGTATCTCAAGCGATGGGGCAATCTGAATCAGCTACTGCGAGACGATATCTGCATCTCTTTCGGTGTTTTTTGACTGCAACTTGCGTTATATGTCTGCTTTGGCTGGTGCCTGTTGCCTCAGTCGCAATTATGACATGGATTTTTGCCAAAGATGGGACTTTATGGTCCATCTTCACTGGTATTGACACAGGCATTATCGGTGGCGCAGACGGGCCAACTGCTATTCTGACTACCACTCACCCACTCTCGGCTTTGGAAATGCTTCTGGAGGTTGGCATTCCACTACTCCTACTTATTGTTTGCATTATCTTGGCTGTTAAGGTTTGGCGGCTGGAAAAGGCATTGAAAAACCATTAAAGGACACAATTGGGCAAATTGATTGGCAACCGAACCAATTCAGTGTATATTGTACATAGATAGGTAGCACCTTTGAGTGCTCGCCTGACGATGAAGCAGTTGATGGAGCCAGTTAGGGTTCCCCCTTTCCGTTGACTATGGAGTCTCCATGAGGGTTCTGGCGGCATCCACGGACTGGCTCAGACGAAAGTCGAAAGAAAACTGCCAAAGCGCATTCTCGGCCTGCAAGCATCAAAAGCAGGGACTTGGCATTAAGGCCAGGCCCCTGTTTTACATGATGGTACCGTGGTCAGGCTTCTGGAAAATTGGATATCATTCACTTACGTGCCCCTTGCAGTAACTGCTGTAGGGGCATTTTTCTTTTTATTACTGAAAAATCTACAAAATTTTTCAAAAAATTGCAAGGAATTTTGATATTTAAAAATATTCTGCATATTATATAGCAGCGCTTAAATTCAGCGCAAGTCTTACTACTCACATTTAATTTTTTACAGAAGGAGTTAATTTGCTATGGAAAAAACAAAAGATAATTACATCACCCAGTCCGACCTCATAAATGAGTTTGGGTGGACAAAAACGTTAGCCAACAGATACTTACCGGAACCTATTTTAAAGACAAACCCCAAATACGCCTGTGCCGCTCCAATGAAGCTCTGGGATAAATCGGTTGTCCTCGCTGCCATGGAGCGAGAAGACTTTCAAAATGACCTTGCCAAAGCTGAAAAACGCAGGGCGGCGGGCAAAAAAGCTGCTGCGACAAGGCGCGATGCACTTATGGCTGAGGTAGAGAAGGAAATTTCCAAAATTAAGGTACAGGTCGTAACTGACGAGGAATTATGGGACCAAATCGTATATGAGCGGGAATTGTTTTGTATCGCAGATGTCGAGTGGGAAACTCTACAGCGTTGGTCCGTCAATATGATACGTCATGAACTGACAGACTACGACGATTACCTATTTGGAATGTCCGGCAAGCCTGGATGCCACGAAGCTTATCTCAAATATAAATTTGCTGTGCTCGATGCTATTGCGAGTGCGTATCCCCGTTATGCCAATGAATGTGAGCGTCAGAAAAAGCGGTCAGTTCAACTGGATATAAATCGTATGGCTGGACTGTATCGATAAGAGAAAAGGTGATTTTACAAGTGAAAATGAAAACGTCTATTTTGAGCGAAGCGCAGGAACAGGACCTGTATAGGTACTTATGTCTCGCTATGCGGCAACACTCTTGCGATGGCACCTTACGTTTCACCATGTTTTGGTTAAAAAGAAATTCCGATGATGAGACTATCTCCAAGCTAAGAGAAGAGCTTGAGCAAATGGGTGGTTATTGCGATTGTGAGGTTCTCTATAATTGCTTTGGCATCACCCCATAAACACACAAAACAGGACCCCCGGTGCATGCCGGGGGTCCTACTCTTTATTTTGCAGTTGCGGTTAAGTAATTCATAAGCATCTGCGCAACTTCAGCTCGGGTTGCCTGCCCGAAGGGGGCCAAAACTCCCCCGCCCTTTCCATTGAAGATAGCAGTAGGGGCCTTTTCTGTTAGAGTTCGTCTCCGTCCGCTGACTTCTCCACGATGGTATACAGTTTTAGAATGTTTTTCTCTGCATTCGGCGGCATTATGATACCAATGTACTCAATATTGGGCCAATTTGTCCCATTATCAACCAACTTACAACCAACCTCGCAGCCTTCGCCCTCTGGCAGCTCCGACAAGTCCGCACAGATAGCCTCATGTATGGCATCTGCCGTATCATAGACCGTTTCACCAAACTCTACAGCAACCAGTTCAGAGCCTTCCTCATGTTCAGCGGCACTGCGGGGGTCATCCTCATCCAAGATATCCGCTAAGGCTCTAAAAATCAGAAACTTTTTCATGTGCATCGTCTCCCATATCTATACATTTAGGGTTCACCACAAAAGTATAGCATGCAAGAGATAGTTGTCAAGCATCTCTCACAAATATTATTATAACACACTCTTTCTTTCAATTTTTGTTAGACTTTCGCATATATTTGCGAAACTCCATTGATTTTCCTGATTTCCAGCGGTATAATAAAAGATAAAATGTTGAATTATTCTGTTACGTGCAATGAATTAGACCCAAACAACTTTTTGGATAAAAGAGGAGGATGTGTATGGCTTTATCGTACAACCGCATGTGGAAATTGCTTGTTGACAAGAAGATGAGCAAAGCAGATTTAAGAAAGGCTGCGGATATTGCTCCGAATACAATGACTAAGCTCCGAAGGGATGAGGCAGTAAACCTTGCTATTCTTGGACGCATCTGTAACGTGCTTGGTTGTGACTTCGGAGATATTATGGAGTACGTTCCCGAGTCAAATATGAATAAAGATTTAGTCGTCGACTTGGATTTTGATACACAATCAAAAACAAGTTTACAAAAGAATCTAGGTGAGAAAAATGATTGGAGATTTTTTGCAATTTCTTGAATATTATGGCGCGGTCACAGGCGTTCCAGCTTTGCCATATAATGACCCGTTAGTCCAAATAAAGTATGACGCAGTTAATAAGGATGGGGAGTTAGTGCTGGCATTGATGGCCCCATTTGCTCATGCTATCAATGCTTTGTGTTACAGAGAGCCAGATGCGGAATCCCACTACAACCAAAAGAATATAGCTCAAATATGTCGAGTCTCATCCTCTGAGGTAACTGGTTGGAAAAAGGAAGAGCGCTTCCCGGAGAAATATCGTTGGTTCCTGCTGCTGGTTGATATTTCGGAAAATTCCCGGAATATGTATGGACATAAACTCCTACATACAGATACACAGCATGAGGCAGAGGAAATATGCAACATTTACTTAAGAATGATAAAGTGTTGCTTTGACCCGTTTTGCAAAGACGACTGCATCCTTGCTGCTGCGGTGAAAAGCGGTTGCGGCCTTTCAAAAGTTATACCCGAATTGCTTGCAGTAAATCCAGAATACTGGGAGAAAGTTTTAAAAATTCACAGTTCGTGAATTGTTTACTTGTACTTATAAGCGTGTCGAACTACAATATATACAATTCGAATAGTAGGAGGTATATACCATGTATAAGTCCATAACACAAATTAAGAAGCTGAGAGAGGAAAAGCATGATATTCTGAAAAACGTCTATCAAAGCAACAATCCCGATGACGTATATAAAGCGCAACGTGCATTGGGTTCTATGTCTATCAGCATTTTCACAGATGTTGGAAATGCTATTATGCCCGCCTTGCCGGAAGATGGTGTGAGCAACATCGTATGGTCGAATATTTCTCTGAGATTGAATAAGCTTTCCTTTATTAGTGTACCGACCGCTTCTGAGATTCGTGAAAAATATAAGCAGAGCGTTGCAAATCCCACGGTTGTCAGAATAAATGGTGCCCAGCCGAAGCCTGGAGAAAAAACCGATGTCAAGAAAATCTCGACACCTGCTTTCTTGACGCTGCTGGTGGCACAGGGCATTGCCGTTCCGTTGCTTTTGAGTTTTACCGGTGGAAGCAAGTGGGCATTAGTAAAAATTATTCCTTGCGCAATAAATGCGGCCCTCATGGTCATTGAGGTCGTTAAATATTTCAATTTGCTCCCGGCAAAAAGAAAAAAGACTCTCTTTGCTCCCGCCAAAGAAGCACCTGCCCCTACAGTAGATTATAATGCTATGTACCGCAGAGCTATCCAGGAAGTTTACCATGACAATCTCAAAAAGCTTGATGATTGGTTCGATGCTCTGGAAACAATTGCAACTGAAGAAATCGAAAGAGAACTAGGAAAAGCGGAGGAATGATATGAACATAGTATTTGACGACGGCTTAAGGCTGGACGATGAATACCGTGAAGCTCTCGCTTCGCTCCTTCCCATCGGGAATGCCCCTTTGACATTAAATTCATCAACAGCTAAAACAGATGGTACTCCCTGTTCTGATGAGGGGTTTGTGTTTCTAACCCATCTCCCGGTTGATGTATTGAAATATCATTCTCTGTTTTTTGATAGTCACAAAGATGCCCCTCAATGGTTTTTTGTGCTCCTCAGCAAGAATGACCACGGAATTACAGATTTGAGAAATGCTGCACGTAAGCACAATTTGAAAAATCTTGCCCTGTTTCATGCGGGAAACATTGGAGCCTTTGAAGCTGCAGTAAATGAAATCGTAAACGCCAAACACATTGTCAAGGGAAAGGCCTTATTGCTGTCCAAGCATAAGAGAGCCTGGACTTCTGACCTTGCACGGATTTTGTTTGATGATGAGAGCAAATACGAAATTAAGGATTCAGTAAATATATCAGATACTGATTCCGAAACTCTCCTACTCTGCGGAGAAAAAATCACCGACTTTAAGGGGCTCATGCTTCCGAGTAAGATGGAGCCATATTTTATATTCAAGTATAAGGATGAACTGCAGCATTATGTTAACCCTAGTACACTTATCTCCGAGCTTGCTGAATGTCACCATATGACAACCGAACGTGTCGAGTCAAGACTTTATTTTGTCGATATTGAAAGTGAAATCTGGATTGCAAATACCAGCAAAACGGCCGGAGACGATGCTGTGACCGACGGCATTCTCATTTGGGACCGTTTTGGCCTGCCGGTTAGTCGTACCGAATATACTGAAGCAAATATAGAAATTGTTGCAAGAAAAAACCACGAAAATATGGAAAGACTGAGAAAAATCATATAGATTTTATATATAGCAGGAGGATGAACAATGTTTGGACTTTCAGAACGAATAATTCGAAATTTGACCGATATAACCACTTTAGAAGGCACACCGCTACCCCAATGGATAGACAAAAAGTATATTGCGAGCTGTATTATCCCACCCTTGTCCGGTGAAAACAACGTGCACTGCAATATCGCTGTAGTTGCTCCAGTTTCTGCAGGCAAAAGCACACTTTTTAATTCGCTTTGCGGATACCCTATTTTGCCTGTAGCCTCCAAAACCACCTCATCAGTACCTACTTATATCACTCGCATCAGCGAGCAATCTCGTGAAAGCGTAACAGTATATGGAATTAAAAAAGAGGTAAGTCAAGAGGATGGTTTTACCTCTACTCGCTTTATAAAGGATGTCCATACTAGGCGAACCTTCTCTGCGAAAGATATTTCAAAAGATATGTTCAATGAACTGTTTGAATATATGTACTTTGTCACTCACGGCGTGAGCATTAAGGACAACGAGTATGAGTACATGACCACCGTTGAGAACGTCGCCTATTTCATGAAGGACCCCAATAAGGCAGACATTCTTTTTAATGGTTTAGATGCTCAAAAGTGGACAATCTCCAAAGAAGATTTTGCTCTTACGTACGACAATCCCCGTCACCGCTTGCTACTCCTTTTGATTCTTTTGTGCGTTTATGTTAATCAGAACGACAACGAGAGAGACATGGGCAAATATACAAAAGAAGTCAATCAGCAAAGAAAGAAGCTATTCCAAAAGTATAAATTTCCTACCAGTAGCGACTACTGTGTTTGCCTCGACTGGTGCAACGATGATATTCCCCACAACGTGACACTCATTGACCTGCCTGGAACCGGTGCGTCCACCCAAGATACAGCAACTCAGTCTTCTCATACAGCCCTCGTTCGTGGCATTTTAACCGAGGCAGATGCCGTATGGGTTCTGTGTTCTGATAACGGTGCCGTAGATATGGACCTACTCTACGCATTGAAGGACACAATTGAGGGCAACTCCCGAAAGAACAAAGTTTGCATCTATAACTGTAAAAACAGAAGGCCTAACGATTCGGGGCCGGTTATAGACTTTCTCAAGAAACTCCCCTGCCTCACGGGCGAACGTTGCTATGTTGTGGATGCCCTTGCTGGTGAATACAAGTATATTCAAAACGGCGTTAGTGCCCTTATGACCAAGACCGCTTCTGATAAAAGATGCAATGATTATGATGAGCCAACCGAAAGCGAAATGACAAATAGATTGGAAGTGATGTATAAGGGCGAAAAGAGAGCCTACTGTACATTTACTACCAGCAGAGATGGTCTTGACAATATCATTGCTGTGCAGGACAGCACTCTTAGATATACGCTGGACTCCTTCTTTAAGAGTGCTTTGGCTGATTATATCGAGCGTTTAAAGTATGAAGTTGCTTTGGCAGAGGCAATTACTCAATCAAAATTCTTCATTTATATTAGGGACTCCCTCTCATCTTCTCGTGGCATCCTTGAAGGAATCGACGGAAAGGGCGAGGAAATATCCAAAGCAGTTACCGAAGCCTTGGAAATTGCTATGAGACAATCTATTAACAAATACGTTCAGCAAACGGCAGAAACGCAAGCAAACCTTGAGGCAGAGCTTAAAATCTTAGGTGACAATATTGGTGAAAAAATAAAGGCGAAGTTTGTTTCCGCGTTGAGCGCTCTTATTGAAAACATTAAAGCTGAATGGAGAACTCTGGAGCAAGAAGGAAATCCCAACTGCTTGAAGGCCAATTTCTGGGGAAATTATCCGCTTAAGGAAAGTCATGAAAACTGGGATAAATTTAAAAGGGTTAGAAAAAATGCTCAAAGTAAGGTCACGATTTCCGCTTTCGACGGAGCATTGGTAGTCGCTGATACAGAAATCAAGAAATACAATACCTTGCTGAATAATTACACAAGCAACCTCAAAAAAATCACACATGATTTTATGAATAATTACATCAATGCGTTCTTGTCTTCGTTCGATAAGAAGCGAGATGAACTATGCGAGGCTGATGGCAACAAAGTCACAAATAAGATTTATCTGAATTTCAACAGCACTCGTGAAAAGCTAAAAAAAGCTCTGGAAGACAAACTCAACGCAATGTGCGTGATGGTGTGTGATAGCTTTGATATACTGACCGAAAAAAACGGCATATTCGACACACTCTGCAAAGAGACTGACCAAACTTTTAGAGATAAATTTTGTGAGAACATCTTAGATAAAATCAGAGAGTTTATGTACAAAACATTTACCGATGCAAATTACATCGGATTCTTTGTGGACAGATTGACTCCAGAAGATTTACACAAGCTTCTGAACGATGATTTTACTCGCATAAAGGCCGAGTATACCGAGTCTCTAGCAAAACTTATTGATATAATATATAGTATAATGCCTGGTGAAACTTCAGAATCTGGCGGTGATGCAAATTTTCCGTCCAGTCTCTCCACGATGATGTATCAGTTCGGCCAGGACAAAATCGCAAACGGAGCAAAACCTGAGATTGAAAATATGCACAGCAACATTTCGTCTCTCATTGGATTTGGAGCAAGCGTTGTGGTTGATTTGACCAGCCAAATTAAGGAACTTGATGATGCCATCGCAACTTGGACGGGTATTGGAGAGCATTACAAGAAGATTTATGCTATTCTCGAAGATAGCGAGGTCGAGAATACTAAAAGACTTTACGGTGACTGTAAAACCCAGATTGATGCTATAGTTTCTGGAAGCAAAAATTAGGCGGGAGGGGCTGAAATGGATTTAATCAATATCTCTATTGAACAGGATGAAATACTTCGTCACCTGTCCACCCCCACTGATGATTGCGTCTCCCACAGCGTTTCTGTGCCTGATATGCCAGAGCTGAAATGGCATAGAGTATCTTCTCTTGGGTTTGGATTTGAAAAAGATAAGGACAACACTGATAATGAGTCAGAAAATGAGCTCCTCGACTATGCGGCATCTCTCTTTGCGGTCTGCAATCAGCCGTTCTCGCTGCTTTGCGAGAGGAAAAACGGAGAGATAGCTTATGCTATCGGCTGTACAGAAGACAGTCTTGCGCCAAGACTTCTTAAAAGTGCGTTTGGAACTGTGAATACCAAAAACTACACTCCCGTATTTTCCGGTTCGTCGGGATTATATGCACACAGTTTTGAAGCTGTCCGAATGAACACAGACGAGATGGAAAAAAGAGAGTCTCTTTCGTCCATACATATGTCGAAATGGGTAGACGCTGTCGCAAAGGCGTTGACTCGTCTTTCCGGTATGGTACGCCTGGACTTTCAGCCGGTTTCTCCTAATGATTGCTCCAAACTCATTATCGGAGCTCGTAAGCTTTGCGACGAGATAACGACTTGTCTTGAAACCACTGTTCAGGCGGGCGACAATATTTCAGTTGACAGTAAAGACGACATTATCGGGACAATTCATAACACAGTCAAAGCAAATGATAAATACAATAAGTCTTCCAGTGCTTCTATTTCGTGGAAAGGCGCCAGTTCGAAGCTCTCCTATTTGAAGAAGGAAGCGGAATACTTTATCCAGCTTTTTGGTGCTACCAAAAAGCTGGGATGGACAGTTGAAATGACCGTTTCTGCAGATTTGGGCACGGGCGAACTGTCGGCAGGTGAGAGAGACAGCAGAGAAAAGGCTCTATCTATGCCTTTGACCGCAATGCTCACTGATGCCGGATATGCCTGCAAATGGGACAATTTTGGTGGTTACCAAGCAAAGGAATCTCATAGAGCCATCCTTTTACCTGCTGCTTATGTGACAGAGTTCATTTCTTTCCCGACAACGTCGTTTCTTGGCTTTGAGCGATTAAAGAACTGCTATTACAATGTCAATCTTCCTCATGACGAAAAAGCTGTGCCTTTTGCAATTTTGATGCAATACGAGGAAGAAACCGGCATAGAATTAGGCCTACCAGAAAAAGAAATGAACAGACATACATTCGTTTGTGGTATGACTGGTTCAGGTAAGACAAACACAGTCCACCATTTACTATCCAGTATGGGTGATTTCCCTTACCTTGTTATTGAGCCTGTCAAGGGTGAGTATCACTCTCTCCCTGGTGTAAATGCCTATACAATGACCGCCGGTAGTAATAAGTCTCTCTGCCTTAATCCATTTTGGTTCCCTAAGGGGAGCAGCTTGCAGTACCACATCGACTATTTGAAGCAAATCATTTCCTCTGCGTTTGATTTGTATGCTGCGATGCCAAACATCTTGGAACAGTGCTTGGTTTTGGTTTATCAGCATTGTGGGTGGGACTTTATCCAGAACGAAAATAGGTATTCATCAGAGCTTCCCGAAAGTATGTTGTACCCGACCTTTAGCGATTTGTGCCGTGAGGTTGATACCTATCTGGATAATGCAAAATTTGGCGAGGAACTGAAAGGAAATTATCGTGGCGCTCTATTGTCGAGACTCCAAAGCTTCACGAGTGGTCCTAAAGGTATGCTGCTCAATACCTCTAAACATCTTCCGTGCGACGAACTAAGCAGAGGCAAAGTTGTCATTTCCTTGGACTCCTTGGCAGATGATGCAGATAAGTCCATTGTGATGGGCGTTATTATAGCTCAATACTATGAGTATCTGAAGACCAAATGTATCGGCAGCACCAGGAAAGAACTGCAGCACATCGTGGTTATTGAAGAAGCCCACCATCTTTTTGCTGGCGATACCTCCGCTCCCGCTTCGTCTGGTGAAGGTGGCAACGGCCAAAACTCGTCGCAAGAGCTTGTGAAAACGCTTAACAACATGTTGGCAGAGATTCGTGCGTATGGTGAAGGCTTTATCATTGTAGACCAAAGTCCCTCTGCCCTGCACGCTTCCGTTCTCAAAAATACCGGCATCAAGGTTGCACATAGAATAGACTATGGGCGAGACATTGAAGCTATGCAAGATGTTCTCCTGTTAGATAAAGATGACAGAGAGCTTGCTACTCTTTGCCCGGGACAAGCCTTGGTTCACTATGGTGGCATGCGTACCTCTGCAAAGGTTCAAGTACCACCATGTGGTTCAAAGGAAGAATCCGTTATTATTGAGCGTGAGGAAATCAGCGGCAATAGCGTAGTTAGTACCCTCTTGGAAGATAACAAGCTATCGACCTACATTGACTCTGTAATCATTGACCGGGTTATCAATCATTTTCTGTACGATGAGCTGGATAATTGTAAGGAGATATACTCGCTCTTGTGCAAGGCAATAAAGACCGCGATGATTAAATATGGTCACTCAGAGTTGGTTGCAAAATTAACTGATGGGCACCTCATGGCAGAGTATATCGCCACCATGATTCCTACAAGGCTTGAAAAGCTTTTTCCTCACCAGTATTGCACCTGTAAGATGGTGTGTATGTTCATCGAAAGGTTCCTTACTCTTGCATCTGAGACAAATGGCGAGCTGAGCAAGGCCGAGTTGCAGGCATTTATAAGCTATCGCACTCACAAGCTTGAGCCTCGCATCTTGGAATTTTATGAGTACACCAGCATCGATGAGTATAAGAGTGCGATGGCATTAATTGGCAACACAGTCGACTTAAACCTCGTTTGCAATGTTACCGCAGACCTCATCAAGCTTAATGCAACGCCGGATGATTTGGATAATCATATCAAACGCCTTTTGTTAGGCCACTATTTCTTATGTATGCCTAAGCATTTTGAACTACTTGCTTCTCGTACAATAGGATTGTTGAGTTACAAAAGAAGAAAGGAGCCCACATGATAGGAGAAAGTATAGGCTTAGCCGTTGAAAAGGCCACCAAAGAAGTTATAAAGGCAAGCGAAGTGGCAGAACTCGGCGCAATTAAGCCAGATGGCTTTGGTTCTCTTATAAAAGAGCGCTTTCCTTCTGAAATTGCTCAACCGCAAATTGATGGCATGTATTTAAAGGAATTTCCTCAACTTAATACCGGTTCGAACCCATTTGGCCCCCATATCATTAGAGATAACCCGTACCTCTCCCTCCGATATAACGATGTTTCCAAAGAGTGCTCGGAATATTTGTGCGATTATGGTATTACTCCATGGGCATGGAAAGAGGCTTCATTCGAGCAAAGAATGGATATGTTGGGCAAAGCAACTGAGATTATCGGAAAAGAGCTTAATCTCCCGGACGACTGGATAAAAGGCATTAAGCCTACCGCCATTTCTGGAGAAGATTACATGGCGCAAGCTTCATGTAGAGTGAGGCCCCTATCTAACGGCGGAGTTGACATCGTTGGGATACCAACATTGAACGTTAATCTTAATTATTTGACGGACGATTATTTGGAAGCCATGTCAACGGTATATCATGAAATGATTCATATGAAGCAGTACGCCTCTATTGACTGTATTGCACCAGACTTGACTACGGACACAAGATTGCTGGACCTCATTAAGGACTTGAAGACCAATAGCGGGACACCCAAAAGCAGGGTAAGTTATCTGCACTCTCCGTATGAGGCAGAAGCCTGGGCACAAGAATCGTATTTCAAAAAGATGTTAGAGGCAGTTATTCTGGACAGATACACATGATAAATAGCGTCTATGAATGTGTAGGAGGCGATGACAATGGAATTGGTTACGATTTCTTTAGAGACAGCTAAAGAAGCATTAAAAGAAGTTACAAAAGAAGCCTCAGAAGTAGCGGCAGAGGGGGCAAAGCAGGTTGCAGAAGGTGCAGAAATAACGCCACCCGATTTAGGAAAGCTTGGCGGTAAATCAGAATCCGAACACATTACTTTGGGTAAGCTAAGCGTTGAACCCAGCGAGGTTCCAATCCAATTTGGCAGCGAGACAGAGGAGTTTTTCTGTGATGACCTAGCATTGCACCATCTTACAGGCGAGCTCAGTGATAAAATTACAAACGCAGCCAGCGAGATAAAAACTCCTCGCCAAATTTCTACCATTAACGAAGGTTTAGAAGGTCAAACTTATCCAGGAACGAATGTCGAATACAGACGGCGCACTTTCATGTTAGACGGAGAAGATGTCGAAGGCGTTTTTCCCAGATTTGAAAGCAAATTTGATACTACCCTTCCTAAGGATTTACTAAGCGCATCCGACACTGTACAATTCAAGTATTGTACACAAAAGTTAGCTGAGCGAATAGAAAGTGCCCCCGAATTTGCAGCCCAATTTACACCGAGGCAAATTGAACAAATCAAAAATGGTGAGCCACGAATTTCTGGATTAACATGGCATCACAATGAACTTCCCGGAAGAATGCAACTGGTAAATGCCGATGTGCATAATACCTGTAGACACACGGGCGGGCGCAGCATTTGGGGCGGCGGCGCTGATTGTAGATAGGAGGGATAATATGGATTGGAAATACAAAATAAATGTAATAAATCAGAATGTGTTTCCCGAAATCGAAAAAAAATACGGTATCACGATTTCTGAGGAACTAAGGACGCTAATTCTTATGGCTAATGCTGCTACACCATCTAAATACAATTTTTTGCTTGGAACAACAGAAAAAGTGCTTGGAGCCATTCTGTCCTTCAACGAGGGAGAAACGGATACAGATACAGTTTATACTGCACTCTCGACCATAGAAGATAAGTCGCTTGTTCCATTTGCAATAGACCCATTTGGTAATTACATTTGTTATTCCAACAACGATAATGAGGTGGTTTTTTGGGACCATGAAACGAGTAGGATAAGTTCTACTGGAAAGGGTCTTTCTGAGTTTTTGGATAGTCTATACTAAAATGCTGTTCAGCTGAAATCCCAAATATACAACAAATCCTCTTGGGTTAGTATAATTGAAACGCAATCCAGGAATACACTCAAGGGGATTTGAAGGGATTTCCATGGTTTTCCATGCATCTGCATAAATCGAGCAAATTCACAGATTGTAAACTACTCATTTGACGACAAGTTTATATATTTGTATAATATAGTGGGGGTGACAGATATGGAGTTGGTTACAGTTTCTTTAGAATTAGCGAAAGAAGCGGCGGTAGAGGTCGCAAAAGAAGCTGAGAAAACAGCAGAAGTTGCAGCTGAGTTTGGAAAAGTTGGCAAAGTAATCGAAACTGAACAGGTAAGTCTTGGCAAATTAGGTGTTGGCGATTGCAGCAAGCAAATCAGCTTTGGTAGTCTTGCAAGCGGTGAGTTCAAAAAAAATGCAAATTATTTGAGGTGGAAAGATGGAATTGGTGTAGGCGAGTTGGGCAAGGATTGGATAGAAGAATT
Organism: Roseburia sp.; assembly: GCA_023667765.1. Classification (GTDB taxonomy): domain Bacteria; phylum Bacillota; class Clostridia; order Lachnospirales; family Lachnospiraceae; genus Acetatifactor. The sequence continues at coordinate 26,289 of JAMOZS010000024.1, forward strand.
AACCAACGAAATCGCTGCCATTTTTGGGAATGACCATATTAAGGCCTCAAAGCAGTATTTTATGAACAACGCAGGCATCAACACTTATCTTGGACGGCTTGTATATGACCCCAGCTATCTTAGAAAAGCTGGTAATGAATACGGAATGGATTCCATCCTTGGAACGTTGGCCCATGAAGTAGGCCATAGAGTCGTCTATAACATTGGACTTGAGAGTGAAATTACTCCTTATGAGAACGAAGCTTGCGCGGATTATATTGCAGGCTTAACTGCCCGTCTCTGCAAGTTGGACAGCACTCATCGGTTAGCTTGGTATAATGGTCGTTCGGAAGTATCCCTTGATGGAATCCATCCTGGAAAATCCGTCCGGCTGGAAGCATTTACAAGAGGATTGATAAGGATTGACACCGGCAAAGAGGCAACTAAGTTGAAGGTCTTTGAGGCGTTCTCTCCTTACGATTTGGAAGGTGTTTATCAAGATGCGGATTTACTGAAGAGTATCCTCTATCAAGATGTTATCACTCCTTTGAGAACTGGAGAAATCAAAAAAGTTTGATTCAAAGACACAAACGCTGCGCTTCCCCCAGCGGTTGCCTTTATGTCTACTGCTGGGGGATTCCGTTTGCGCAAATTGGCCCTATCCTTCGTGCTTTACATATATAGGTCAGTCTAAGGACCACAGGGCTTTCCATACGCTCGTTCTTCTCACTTTTCAAAGCTAAACTTGCCAAAATTGGTTGTAGTGAGCCACATCCGTGATATAATCTAATGAATTCTAATACTTAGGAACCATGCATGCAAAGGATGACCTTAACAATGGCAGATGCAATTGACACATTTGTTCAACAGCCATTAAGTTCCAGTATTTGTCCATTTTCTGAAGCAATAAATGATGCAACACAGGCCAAAGCATTGAACCGTCTGATGAAGGAATTGGATACGGGCTCTACTGACAAAGTGTCTTTCTTTGAGGAAGATGTGTATCATATGTTCGAGGTTAAAGAGTAAGAAACACTATGGACAAAAGAAGGAATGGGACTGGCAGATGCCAGACCCATTCCTTCTTTTCAACGTGTAAAAAACTCGCCACCCATTAAGCGTGTTCGCCGGCCTCGCCCTCATCATCGCTGAAGAACATCTCTTTATCAACTTTTCCAATATCCTCCATTAAAGCCATAAGCAAACCGAAGCACTCATCAGCCTTCAACTGGGTATCATTGATTATGTACCTCAAAATCTCAGTCAGTGCGCTAAGTCCAGCTGTGACATGAAGCGGAGTCTCAACATCTGAATCATTTCGAAATACTATGGTGTTGCTAACCAGAACAACTTCACCTATTTTTTTGGCGTCGGTCACCACGTTCGCCAAGTCGGCATATTCCCTAAACGCTTCTATGCGGTCGATATCTCGGTGATTTTGAAGGATATCCAGTGCAGAGTCCAAAGCGGCATTATCAATGTCCTCTATTGAAGGATAAATTGTGCCTAAGCCGAAAATATTGGACATCATTTTATTGAAGTCGGAGGCAAATTCATTAAACTTGGTTTCTGTCTCACCGTCAGCAATATATGCGAAGTATTTAAGCGTCATCTCAATCTTTATCTTACCATCCTCGGTTGGGAATACGCTCAGAGACATTGCCTGGTCGGAAATCATATGCAAAATCTCAAAGTCTCTTGGCCGGAAAAGGGCAAATTCAGGGATGGTAACATCAATGTGCGCTACCCAGTCATCATAGTTAATTTCTCCCAGCACTTCCCCGCCATACTGCTTAACCAGTTCATCGCACGCTTCAAGGATATCCTGATACTGCTGTTGCCACTGGGGTGTAGCAATTTTAGGGAGCTTCTGTGAAAAGTTATCCACGCGCTCCTGTAGTTCTGAAAACTGGGAATGAAAAGCAGCGTTAAGTTCCTCATCGACAGGTTTAACTTCGGGTTTGGGGTATTCTCTCTTGAACACAAAATTTTCCACAAACAGCCTTCTTTCTAATTCTAAGTGCCACCCATGTGAATTCGGCTGATAACAATACCAGAATTGTCAGCATTTTGCCTCATATGTATCCACTCTCTTCTCCGAGGCAGCACAGAACATCTGCTTCCAACTCAAGAGGAGTTTTTGCCGCCAATGCCTTCACCACGTACGGGAGATGCGCTTTTCTATTTGATGAACAATGATACAACTCATACGACGAGTAGTATTCCTCCGCATACTCCATGATATCTTGAATGAGGGACTTTTTGGCGGAGGATACATCTGCCCCGTGTGCAACGATGTCCATATCGCGCAAGGCAAGTGTAACTGTGCCATCTTCTTCCTGATACTCATCAGCGATATATTTTATGGCTGAGAGCAACTCGCGTACAGTCTCAATGGAGGAAAGCATCATAAGGTCCCCTACTCTACGGATAAACACAGGTTTTCCGCTCATGGCTAAGTCCATCGTACTGCTCCAATTCCTGTGTGCATCATTTGTCCGTATTGTGAACACTTCTATCCCTCCTTTGCCTCGGGACATGACCAAAGTGTATTAGTTGTCTGTCTGTGAGTCTTTCTTCTTTATGAACACAGACTTAATGAACGGCCTGACGTATGTCTCACCCGGAGTCAGTTCGTATCCATAGCTCTCTGCCAATGCCCTTGCCTCCTCTGACGCCACCTGTCCATCAGGGAGCCGCCGGATAAAACCATTGATGCTGCGCTCCGCAGTGTCATATTCCTCTGGACGTCTCGAAGCACCTGTTCCCTCTTTTGGCTCTGCTGCATGATATGTGTCCCGAAGCTTACCACCTCGAGCAAATCCCTTGATATGCACCGGCTCTTTTTGCTGTAAAAAGTAATTATCCAGGTCAAATCCTTCAGAGGGTGAAAGCACCTGCGAAGCATATAGTATGAGCAATAAGAGAGATAGGTTCTCATATGCGATAGCTTCTGTAGCCTCTCTCACTACGGAAAAAACATAGCCATCTATCGTATCGTAATAGCCCGCGATGCTCCCTTTTCCAAAATCTATGCGATAGAGCATGTAAACCCTGTCTGAGTAAAGCAACTCCCGCAACAACAGGCTTTTCAACTCACCTGTAGGGTCTTCAAACACAAAATTTACCCCATTTGTTGGTAATGTACGCTTCCTATGCTTGAGCTTTTCCTTTAGCTCGTCTATGCCCCATGGGGATGTGCTTTCCAAAAGAAGTAGTGGTGCAACAATTGTATTATAAATTTTTGTGGGCACGATATCCCAAGTGAACTCATTGATAAATGGTAGCAGCGCTGTAGTCGTATTGATGTGCAAACGCTGAACTTGTTCCAGTTGATTTAAATTAAAATTTGATGTAATGTCTATTCCCTGCTTCGCATATGCATTCGCAACATACCGAATAAGCCCCTCTTTGGTCTGAGGGGCTGTACCCTTTCGCATCGCTCGTTCAAGCTCAATACCTGGGACATCGGAATATGCATAAGGATATGGACCGACCAGCAGCTCCCCACTGCGGCTTACGCCATAAACACACGTCTCAAGTGCAAATTTATTGGGGCGCATATACTCTAATGTCTGTAAAATTAAGTCAAGGTAGGCATCAACAATTTTACCGTTTACTTTGCCCCTCTGCTCAGTTTGAATTCGCACCACTGTTGCCAAAAACTCGGCAAATTCAGCATAACGCCCTTCCTTACGGATGCGATTCGTCACCGTGTTATAAAATGAGTGCAGACCAAACACGAACTTATCAGGATTGGCACCAGCAAGTTCAAGCTGAGCATCATATTGGCGGACGACTTCCCTAAACTGTACGTCTTTACAGAAGAAGAATACCCCCATCGCCAACTCATTAAAGGGGATTCCATCTAAAGCAGTTAGAATCATACAAGCACTACTGAAAGTCCGCTCCATTATCAACTGAACCGGAAATGGCTTGCCTTCTATCTTCTTCTGCATCCTGCTATAATAGCGTATTCTGATTTGCTCTTCTTTTTCACTATAAGCCACAAAGTCTCACCCGCCCTTATGCACATAAAGGTAATGGCAACATCACAATCAATTGCCTATGCCGGTTTCCCATACTCATATATAGTATCGCTTGGTAGGTCAACTCGCTCATTCCAGAACACGCACGTCCGGCTCTCGTCAAGCTGAACTTGATTGAACAGGCACGGGATAGCGAGCAAATCACGGTAACTTTCTATCTTATTGATGTCTTCCAGGACATCATAAATGACAGCTTTCCCATCCTCAAACACGACATCCAAGCAGAAATTCGGCAACGGTGTTACACTTTTGATTCTTGGTAGCATCGATGACCTACCCTCCTGAAATGTAGATACCTATAGTATAGCATAGATTGACACAAATGAAAAGGCAAAGAAAGCGTCTCTACTCAGCAAAAGGAGCGGCTCAACGAGCCGCTCCCCTCTTCATGCTTTCAGAATATTCATCGCATTGTCTCATGAACTCCTCATGTTGCCTAATCTTCTGCCACACCTTGGGAATGCCCACGACATCCACTACGGAGCCAGGTGCCGCAGCAGCTTGCATCTTGCGCAAGGTCTTGTAGTACCCATCAATTGTTTCCTGCAGCACCGCATGGGCCTCAGCAGAAAGCTCTTCCACGTTCCAAAGATTATATAGTTCCATACAAAAAACCACCTTTCAAAAATAAAAAAAACTACTATGGATGGGCGCACTTATCCTGCGCTAACCATCCATAGCAGTCACATTTTTATTAAAATATCACGCTCGGCTTAAAATGTCAAGAGCGCCTGCTTTATCTCTTCAAACTCATCGGCAGTTACTTCAAACTTCACCCCAGTTATTTCCGAATAAAGTTTGCAAGCAAGCCGGATACACTCCTCAATCGTCTCCCCTTGCTTTTCCTCGATGCAAATCTGTGCCATGGCCTTGATGCGTTCCAGCAGGCCCTCACCTGCCGGGTCTGGGATGCTGGACAATATCCCATATGCATAGGCGCTGAATTCTGTGCTGTCCATTTCCCGCCCTCCCTATCGTACGTCAGAATATAGTATATCACCATTTGACTCCATGTGCAATTCAAATTTGCAGCCTTAAAGTTGAAAATTCAGCAGAAATGTGGTATGCTGGCAGAAAAAGCATTGGCGGTGAGCATTGTGGATAGCCTATCAGAGCAGTTTAAGAGCATGGAGGAAGTGCGAGCCTATGTTGAGCAATTTGAGCACACTCTCGCCCCTGATGATTATGAGTTCATGCGCTATCTTTTTGGCCTACTTGAAAACCGTGGTGCATCCGAGCGAGTGGTGCTCCAAGGGAAAGAGGTTGATATTGACCGCTTTCTTGTCCCCATAATGGCGGACTTGAATCAGCGAGGACTAAAAACTCTGGCCTCCTGCTCAGGTTTGCAAGAGGAGCATCCGGAAGGCAGATTTCGGCCTAATAGCGGATATTTGGCTATTGCTTACGATTCGGGCCTATTATCCCAGCTTCAGGAGAGTATAAACGACCCATTGATTCATGTTTGTGAGAGCGAATGCTATCTCCAACCATCCATTTCTGTAGAGATTAAAAGCAAGGATGATGCAATTCTCAAGGAAAAATGGAGCTTGGTTTGGGATGTGCTCAGAAAATTGTGCGAGGGCTTGACATCGAATCTCTAATCATATATACTTAGTGCGTGGTAGCAATGCCATCGGTGATGGGGCACCGTAAAAAGCCGAACTGGATACGGGACAGGATAAACGCCCGTACCAAGTCCGTAGATGCTTTCACTGGGCATCGCGTCCTGCAGCGGGAATAAACACTGTAGTCCAGCAGGGGACTTAATGGTACCTGCATCCCCGAGACACTTTAACTGGGTGTCGCGGCTGGCGGCCAGCATAAAACCCCAAACAAATATCCTCTCAGAGATATGGGCAGACCTGCAGGGTCTGCCCATGGCATTTCTTTCTCTCTTCATAGGTGAAGGTTGCGAAGTCGCCTGCGACAAGCAGAATCACACTGCTGGCTTGTCACAAATTGAGTTTGCTGGAATCATTCCCCTCTCAGTGCCCCCGAGAACATCCTTATGCATTACGCTGTACGGCTGCTGGAAACAATTGCTGAATATGTCTGTTTTTTGTGAGGTTTATTATGAGTGCATATGAGAAAATCAAGATTGGTCTCGAGCAGGCTATTGCCTATGAACAAGAAGCATTAGCTGCCAAAACTAAAATCATGACATCTGCTACACCGACCTCTAATGCGAAGGTTTCTGACGACGAGGAGTTCAATCAGTAAACAATCGACAAAACGCAAACCCGCCAATTTGGCGGGTTTGTTTTTTATCTTATGGGCGAGCACAGGCTGATTTGCAGGTCAAGAATGGAAAAAAGGTGCCTCCCGGTGAGGTGAATGGGTGAAAGGAAGAAACCGGGAGGCACCGTCCAGTGAAAGCGCTTTATCCAAGAGCATCATAAGTATAGCACAGCTATCCCAAAAGTCAAGTTATTCGACATTTTTCGACAGGCCGATGCAAGCCGCCCGCCCCATTGGAGTGAACTTACAGTGTCCAGATAATAGTGAAAATAAAGCAATCCCCATATCTTCATCCAGCGTTATGCTGTCCTATGCTTTAACCGTTCATAGGGCTCAGGGTAGCCAATATTCAGTCTTTATTCTTGCTCTTCATCCAGAAATGGGACGGGCTCTGGCAAAGGAAATGCTCTATACAGCTCTTACGCAAGCACAGGAAATCGCGTTTGGGGTGCACTCATTAAATCATAATATGTCTATTTTTGAATTGCAAGAATCACCAGAGTATGGTAAACTGCTTTTAGAGGAGGCGGATACTCATGGTTGATAAAATAGTTCAGGCACTATCGGGCGGCAAAATCATTTCCATTGACTGGCATTCAGTACAGGAAATGCTTGGAGAAAACAGTCAACGCTCCCACGAATGCTCTATCTGTTCCAATGATGGAGCATTCCCTCCAAAAGCCGAAGAAACCGTCACTCTTAGTGAAGAGGATGCATGCAATGTTCTTCACCAGGCTAAACCAGCATATATGGCTGAGATACACAAGGATGGTATCTCCTATTTGCCCATCGAAATCAGATACTTCTCGGTCGCTGAACCTCAGGTTGGCCCTTGGATTAAGAATCCTTTTTCCGCTTGAATGAACTATTCTCTACACATTTTTGTTACTTAACAATAAAAAAACTGGGCTTTTTTATGCTCAGGGTTTCCTGCATTAAAAAGCCCACATAACCCTTGATTTCTTAATAGGATTTTTCTGTTGACAAAGCCTCGATAAAAGCATATAGTATTGTCATGAGGCAGTATGCCTCGCCTGTGAATCAAGGGCTGCTCTGAACAGTGCTTGTGGAGGCTCCACTCCGGTTTGGTGTCATCCGAGGCTCAGATAGGTATTTTGCCGAAACAAAAAACACTCTTCAGCAAAGAAGATGTCCTGACATATTTGTTAGGACATTTTTCTTGTGATTTGAGAGAACTTAAATAGGCCATCAAGTTTTTTTAAATTCCCAATTCGGGAACTTAGAAAACGGCCTCATATGCTAACAATATGCCTATCTAAAAACGAAAAAATTGTCAAATATGTTGATATTTTTTCTTTATTCCCCATGGTTCACTTTCGTTAACAATTGCTGCCCAGCTATTCCAAACATCTAAAGTAACGATTTGGAACATTAGAAAAAATTATGATATGATAAGTCAAAACCAGCACCCTGGATTTGGGTACTGGTTTTGGCCTTTTTTCTCATCATTGAATGCGCTGTTTTCCCATCTCGGCCCCGTTTTCTTGCTCTTCTACTAACTTCAAATTTTTTACCTTCTGCATATCTCAAAAGCTAAAAGTCCGTCCACCTCATTCAAAATCTCATTGATTTGTTTCGTTCTCGTTGAGTTTGAACGCCACCTCAGCATCTTCTGGCTTAATGCCTGCTTTCTTAGCCTTCTTCACGAACTGGTCCCACTTTGCCTTTGTGGTAAGGCGCGGCTTCTTAGGCTTCGGCGGTGCCAATGCTTCCTTTTTCTTAGCCTCAAGACCAGCAATCCGCTGTTTAACGTTCTCGACTTTGGCATCAAATTCCTCAATTGCGGTGGCCTTCTTGGCCTCAATGCCCTTGATAGACTCGTTCAGCTCCTGAATCTTGACATCGATGTCGTCTGCTATTTGCTGGGGGGTTCGGCGAGTGCGCTTAGCTTTCTCTTCCAAAATAATTCAGCTCCTTGTGTAAATTTGTATTTGTATCCCATCCCAATGGGGGTATACCTAATTATGGCGCATCGATAAACAGTTGATACTGCATGCACTCGGTCTTATTGGCTGGCTATATATTTTACTCTATCATGCCATTATACTGCGGAGCATCAAGGCTAACAGGCATTTTCGCCATACAGAGGCAGTTTAACCAGCCTCAATTATCCGGTCTAATTCTTTTCCTCTGCGCTTTCAGGCAGTGTTATGGATACGGGACCGCCAACGCCAAAGAACCGTTCAAAGAACACCTTTAGCTTCTCAATAACCGTCTGCTTCTTCTTCGCTCTCATTCCGCCCCCGCCAAAGCGGGATACTGGAGGCATCAAACGGTCAATATCAGTTCCCGTGGTTTTAATTTCACCATCCCGGAAAGCGTTCTCCAAAAATTTCCGGGTCTCTGGCTCTCGCAACTTTTCCTCTTTGATAATCTGGGCAAGCTCACGCTCACGCTCTTCAGCCACGTAACTGTTCCATTCCACCAGTACATCGTCTACATCGTTGATGCCGGAGATGAAGTTTTCAATCAACGCCCTTTTGCTTCGCAGTTCTGGACTCGCATCGATTGCTTTGCGGATGGTGATAAGCACTTCCTTGTCCTCACAGTGGGTATCATGGTACTTCTTAGCCAGCATTAAAATATAGTCAATATTGATTTCAACTTGCTTTATCAGCTCAACCTCAAACACGATGTCATCGATTATGTCGGTACTCTCACCACGTTTACGGCGCTCGTTCCATTCATCCCGCAAGTCTTGGTACCGCCCAAGGTAATCTTGCATATCTCTCTCTGAAATCAGTTCCTTCCCCTTGAAGTCATCAAACGAGGCCAGCAAATTGCGCATACGGAGAAATGCGCCGAATAGTGAAATAAAGTCCTTCTGATTCTGCTCCCCGACAATCTGTGGTTCAGAGAGCGGAAACTTCTCTGTCAGCTTCTCCACCATATCCATGTATCCTTGGTGGTGCTTATCGTCTGTTCCCACAAAACCATAATAGTAGTCATTGAAGCTTTGCAACAAAACGATACCGCCGGCGTTCTTATCCCCAAACAGGGATATTGCCGCATCTACTCGTTTTTGTAGATTGCGGAAACAAACGATATTCCCAAAGGTCTTGATGGAGTTTAGGATACGATTCGTCCTTGAAAATGCCTGAATTAGACCATGCATTTTCAGATTTTTGTCCACCCATAGTGTATTCATAGTGGTGGCATCAAAGCCGGTCAGGAACATATTGACCACAATCAGTAGGTCAAGCTCCTTGTTCTTCATCCGTAGGGAGACGTCCTTATAGTAATTCTGGAACTTATCGCTGGATGTATCATAGTTCGTGTGGAACATCTCATTATAGTCCCTGATAGCAGCATCCAGGAAATCCCTCGCTGTTTGGTCGAGTGCACTGGTGTCTTCTGGGTTTTCTTCATCCAGGATGCCGTCAGCCTCAGCCTCATTCGCTCCATAGCTATAAATAACAGCTATCCGTAGCCGCTTCGTGGGGTCTGCCTTCATCTGGCGCACAAACTCCTGATAATACAGCTTGGCCATTGGCACGGATGCCACCGCAAAAATGGAATTGAAGCCACTAACACGCTGCTTATGCTTAATTTCCTCCACGGCGTCCTGCCTACCGGATGCCACCTCAGCGATATTCATAAGTGAGTTGAATACGTAGGTTTTGTCTCCCCGATATGTCTTTTGGTCGAAGTGGTCAAGAATGTATTTTGTCACCAGGGAAACCCGTTGCGGGGCTTCCAGTGCACGCTTGCGGTCAATGTCCCAAACATCCTCATCATCGATATCCGCATCCACGTCCATCGTCTTGATGTAGTCTACCCGGAACGGCAGCACATTCTTGTCATTGATAGCATCCACAATCGTATAGCTGTGGAGCTGGTCACCAAAGGTCTGTTCCGTTGTGAAGAACTGCGGATTCTTCACCGCCCCAGTGTTTAGGGAAAAAATTGGTGTTCCTGTAAACCCAAACAGGTGGTATTTTTTGAAGTTCTTGACGATTGCCTTATGCATATCCCCAAACTGGCTGCGGTGGCACTCGTCAAAAATGATGACAACGTGCTTGTTGAATACCTCATGGCCTTTGTTCCGGCCCACAAAGTTGGAAAGTTTCTGAATCGTTGTGATGATGATTCGGTATTCGTGGGGGTTGCCCTTTTCATCCCGGTCTTCAAGCTGCCGCTGCAACACCTTGGTGGAGGTATTGCTGTTGGCCGCCCCTTTCTCAAAGCGGTCATATTCTTTCATCGTCTGGTAGTCCAGGTCTTTCCGGTCGACCACAAAAAGGACTTTGTCTATATAGGGCAGCCTGGATGCAAGCTGTGCTGTCTTAAAGGATGTCAGGGTTTTGCCTGAGCCTGTGGTATGCCAGACATAACCACCGCCCGCAATGCTGCCGTATTTCTTGTAGTTGTTGGCAATTTCAATGCGGTTCAAAATTCGTTCGGTGGCGGTAATCTGATACGGGCGCATGACCATCAGCATGTTTTCTGAGGTGAAGATACAATACTTTGTGAGGATGTTCAGAATCGTGTGACGAGCGAAAAATGTTTTTGTGAAGTCAATGAGGTCGGGAAGAACGCGGTTGTTGGCATCGGCCCAGAAGGATGTAAATTCGAAGCTGTTACTTGTCTTCTCCTTTTTGACTTTGCCGGAGGCAGCATCTTTGATGGCATTGTATCGTGTGCTGTTGGAATAATATTTCGTGTTTGTCCCGTTCGATATGACAAAAATCTGGACGTATTCGAACAGGCCGCTCCCCGACCAAAAGGAATCACGCTGATAGCGGTCGATTTGGTTGAAAGCTTCCCGGATAGCCACGCCACGTCGTTTCAGCTCGATATGCACCATCGGAAGTCCATTCACCAAAACAGTAACGTCATATCGGTTATCGTGCCGCGCCCCCTCAGCGGTGCTGACGGAGTATTGGTTGATAACCTGCAAGCTGTTGTTGTGGACATTCTTTTTGTCTATCAGAGTAATGTTCTTGGTGCTGCCATCGTCCCGCCGCAGATTCTGGACAAAATCCTCCTGCACCTTCCGAGCCTTTTCCACAATATGTTCATTGGGGTTGGCGAGTTTCTCCGTGAAGAAAATGTTCCATTCGTTATCGCTGAACTGGATTCCATTCAAGGCTTCCAGCCTACGGCGCAGGTTGGCCACCAGGTCCTCCTCGCAATGAATGGGCAGGTACTCATATCCCTGCTCCGTTAGCAGACGGATAAACTCATGCTCCAATGCAGCCTCGCTCTGATAGCTGTCCGACCGCGTTTTGGCGGGCTCATATTCCGTGACTACAGTGTTCTCATTCGTTGCGGCGACGATATTAAAATAAGGCATCTCATTCACCTCCTACGTATTCCGAAAGGGCTCACCCCTCCATTGGCTTGAAGGCCAGCAGCTTGTCACGGTAGTAGGTATATTGCTTCTCCCTCGCCTCGATTTCGGCCGGGAGGCCCACTGCCATGTCATTGCAGAGCGCATCGAAGCGGTCAAGGGTATTCACCAGCTTTTTCTGCTTTTCAAGTGTAGGCAGGGGAATTGTAATGTCCAGCATGGCTTCCCCACTAATGTGCGGCACTCCTGCCCCTCGTTTCATCCTGTTCAATTCCTGCTCTATATTTTTCAACGCATAGTAAAGATACTTGGTTGTTATTAAATCCTGCCGTGCCTCATAGCCGAAGCCGTCCGTAATAAAAATTGGTTCGTTCCAATATGCTACAAATCCAGCAGAAACTCCACTCCTGGCAACGGTGACAACCTCACCATCATGGTTTGCTTTATCAATAAAATACGCAGGCTCCTGCCCACCCAAAATCACCGGAACGGGGCCAGTCTTCGTGCCCTTTTTCGTAATATACTCGCCTCTGAATACATGAGCAACGTCGGATAATTTTACGGAGCAGACACCAAAAACATATTGACAAAGTTTAATTAGAGCGCTACGATTGTCTGTCTGTCTGTCTGTCTGTCTGTCTGTCTGTCTGTCTGTCTGTCTGTCTG
>JAMOZS010000025.1:0-6290 GCA_023667765.1 Roseburia sp.
TGGTAAATCTGATTGAAAAGGCTGAAAAGTCGATAGTTCTAATTGATAATTATGTTGACGTAGGAACATTGAATATCCTTTCAAAAAAACGAGAAGGGGTAGATGTAATAGTATATACAGTAAGAAGAACGAGGCTTGCAACTCAAGATATAGATAATTTTAATGCGCAGTACCCTGTTTTAAAGGTAAATTATACAGGAGTATTTCATGATAGATTCCTTATTATAGATGAAACGGTAGCTTATCATATTGGTGCGTCTATAAAAGATGCCGGCAAAAAATGTTTTGGAATTAACCTGATTGAGGATATCGGTATTATTACAGATATACTTCAGCGGTTAGAGATTGAAACAGAAGAAGCAAATCCGGTGCGGGAAACGCTTTAAGCAGCGTTTCCCTAAGATAAGTAAAAATGATTATAGCCATTAGGGAGATAAAATTTCCATAGTGGCTATTTTTATGTGGGAACGAGGGGAGCGGGCGAGTACTTGACACAAACCCTTCGTGGAAAGAGATGTACTTTTCTCGCTGATTATGGTAAAATAAGAAATTATAAAACTGAGATTTTCAGGAAATAAAAGGTGTGAGTAAAATGTCCTTTGAAGAATGGATTGACAGAAATGAATTACAGCGGATTCAGGACGAATTCTGCGAGGCGACGGGGGTGTTTGCCTGTTGCTTGGACAGAGAGAAAAACAGAATGACCCGAATATCCGGCAACAGGGAACAGCTTGAGGAAGTAGCGCCCTGTTTTGATTCACCCCGTCTGCGGATGGCTCTCAACAGGGTGGAAGGGGATTCTTTGGAGGAAGTGGCCATTGAGGAGACGGAGGCCGGAGCGGCTGCTGCTGTTGCAATCAGGATAGACGGACAAGCGGCGTTTTACTGGGCAGTACTTCAGATAGACAAAGAGAATCAAATAAAGAATCAAATGTCCTTTTCCGGGTTACAGAAGATATTGGATTTGCTCAGAGACGGCAGCTATATGATTTTTCGGCAGAAGCTTAAGCCATGGAATGCCGAGAGGAAAAGCCGGGAGAGAGAAGAAGTCTGTCAAAGAAGGGGAAAGACCACAGAGACGATGGAGGCTATAACTGCTATGCTGGACAATGTGGGGAGCGCCGTCTGTGTGGTGGATCAAAAGGCTGACCAGCTGTTATTTGCAAACAGCAGGATGAAGGATATCTTTGCCGGTGAATTCTGTGATAAAGCATTTCGGGAGTTTCTGGAGCGGGAGACTAACAAAGCAGAAGGCGGGCAATCCGTTGAAATTTATTATGCTGTCAGGGAGCGCTGGTATGATTTGTCTTTTAAGCAGACCTCCTGGGTAGACGGCAGAAGTGTGATGTTATATGCTCTTTATGATATTACGGACAAAAAGCTCTATCAGAAAAGAATTGAGCAGCAGGCGCATACGGATTTCCTCACAGGGCTTTATAATCGCATGTGCTGTGAGGGGGATTTGGCCCGTCAGATAGACGAGGCAAAGATAAAAGGCGGCACAGGCGCGCTTCTGTATCTGGATTTGGATGATTTTAAGCACATCAATGACGGATTGGGACATCAGTATGGGGATGTACTGTTAAAAGCCATTTCCCATGCGTTACAGAGGATAGAGGGGATTGAGAATGCCTGTTATCGTATGGGCGGCGATGAATTTGTTGTTTTGATTTCCCCTGATGTTTTTCCGGATTTTGACAGGATTGTGGAGGACATCAGGAAGATATTCAGCAGGCCCTGGTTTTTGAAGGATGCAGATTATTATTGCACCATGAGCATGGGCATCGTGACCTTTCCGGACAATGGCGAATCGGTGATTGATTTAATAAAGAAGGCGGATATTGCCATGTATGAGGCTAAGAAAGGCGGTAAAAACCGTCTGGCCAGGTATAGCGACAATATCGGCGCATCCTCAGGCAGACGTCTGGACATGGAGAAGAACATGCGAAATGCGGCGGCGGACGGTTATCGGGAGTTTGTTATCTATTACCAGCCGATTATTGACGTTCATGGAGAGGAAATCGAGTGCGCGGGCGCAGAGGCGCTGATTCGTTGGAACAGTGCAAATCTGGGATTTGTTTCCCCGGCGGAGTTTATTCCTTTGGCGGAGTATCTCGGCTTGATTCATCCCATTGGCAATTATGTATTGTTGGAGGCCTGCCGCACTTGTAAGAAGTGGAATGACAGCGGTTATCCCGATTATAAGGTCAATGTAAATCTTTCCGTGGTGCAGCTGTTGCAGCCGGATATCGTGGAAGAGGTGGCCAGGGCTTTGAGGGAGACAGGCATTCAGCCGAAAAACCTGACCCTTGAGGTAACGGAAAGTTTGGCCATTAATGATATGGGGCGAATGAAAGCGATTTTGGGTAAGATTAAAGCATTGGGCGTGAGCCTGGCATTGGACGATTTCGGAACGGGTTATTCTTCCCTGAATCATATCCGGGAGATTCCCTTCGATATTATTAAGGTGGACCAGAGCTTTGTAAAAGAGCTGGCCCGGGACGTATATGCGAAATCCTTTGTGAGAATGGTATCCGAATTGGCCGAGGCCATTGGCATGAGCGTCTGTGTGGAGGGAATAGAAACCATCAATCAGTATGCGGTGCTGGAAGGTATGAAGATAAAGTATATTCAAGGTTATTTCTTTGATAAGCCCATGCTTCGAGAGGAATTTGAAACCAAATATGTACAGTAAGGCAGCAGTGTGTACACCGCCGGAGGATATAGGGAGGAAACGAAATGAACAGATATTGGAAGAAGGTATTGGCAGGCTTTATGAGCGGACTGCTGATATGCGGAGGAGTAGGTATGGGGATGACATTGACGGCAAATGCTGAAAAATGGGAAATCATTGAGACGGATATTCCGAACTGGAAGGATTCTGTTACAGGGGCGCTGGGAGAGGATGCGATTGCAGGGGGGGCGGTCACCCAGTCGGAGCTAAAGGATCAGGGGGTGTTTGAGCTTCTGACGAAGCATTGTAATGCGGTTACCTTCGGCAATGAGCTAAAGCCGGACTGCCTGTTTGACTATAGCAATGACAGATGTCCGGGGACGGAGGAAATTATTTTTAACGGGAAGAGCCTCCTTGTACCGAAGCCGAAGTTTGACAGAGCGGATTCCATGTTGAAAAGAATCAAGGAATGGAATGACGAAAACCCGGATAATCAGTTGAAGGTCAGAGGGCATGTGCTGGTGTGGCATTCCCAGACGCCGGAATGGTTTTTTCATGAGGATTATGATAAAACAAAGGATTATGTGGATAAGGATACTATGAATCTCCGTCTGGAGTGGTACATAAAGACCGTGCTGGAGCATTATTTCGGAGAGGACAGTCCCTACAAGGATATGTTTTATGGATGGGATGTGGTAAATGAGGCTGTCAGCGACAGTAACGGCGTCTATCGGACGGATACGGAGAACGGCAATGACAAGCTTTCCGATTCCACCCATGGCTCAAAGTCCAGCTGGTGGCATGTATATGGAAGCAACGAGTACATTATCAATGCTTTTGTCTATGCAAATAAATACGCTCCTGCCCAGCTGAAATTATATTATAATGATTATGGCGATATCAGCGTCACAAAAAAGGAGGGCATCAAGGAGCTGCTCACAGCCGTGAAGGAGGCTGAGGGAGCGCCCGGCGTCGGTACAAGGATAGACGGATTCGGCATGCAGGGCCATTATGATAGGAATAGCTTTTCTATTACAGATTTTGAGCAGGCTGCCAGGGAATACGGAGAAATCGTGGATTCGGTACAGTTGACAGAGCTGGATTTTAAGGCCGGCAGCTCCTATGACGGCACGGAGGCGACCAGGGAAGCGGAGTATGTAGCTCAGGCCCGGAATTATCAGGCAATTTTTGAAACCTGTCAAAAGTTGGTTCAGGAGGGCATTCAAGTCGACGGTATTACCTTCTGGGGAACTGTGGATAAGTATTCCTGGCTTCAGAGCCGTTCCGATGTGGGGGGCGGTGCAGACGGCGTCAGAACCCAGTGCCCGCTGATGTTTGATGACGATTATAAGGCGAAGCCGGCTTTTTGGGCATTTGTGAATCCTGAAAAGATTGCTGTTTTTGCGCAGCAAATTTCGATTCCCCGTACAACAGACGGGAGTTTCGCCCGTCAGCCGGAATACAGCTTTGCCCAGGAAGAAGTGGAGGTTACCTTCGTACCTTTATGGGATGAAGAGGGCTTGAAGCTTAAGCTTACCATTACGGACAGACAGATTGATGATAATGACAGCGTCACGGTGTATGTGGATGAGGAAAATGCCCGAAAGGATGGCGTAATCCCCGTCAGCGTCACCGTCACCAGAGAGGAGGCAAGCCCGTCGGGAGGCGGATATAAGACGGAGCTTGCGGTTCCGCTGCAGAACATGGCGCCAGGGAAAGTAATAGGCTTTGATATTGCCGTGGTGAACGGGGATAAAAGGGTAAGCTTTAATGACTTCCGGGGAAATCAGGATAACAGCAGCGCCGGTTATGCGGAGGCTTCCTTAAAGCCGGAGATTGTAGGCCTTCCCCAGGGAAAGGTAACGGTGGACGGCGAGAGGGACAATATCTGGGATACGGCTGTAAAGCTGCCCCTTGAGATTAACAGCGGCGCCAGGGCACAGGCCGAGGTTCGTCTGTTATGGGATATAGACTATTTATATGTTTATGCAGAGATTACGGATTCTGAGATAAATGTCAGCGCAGCTAAGCCGGAGGAGCAGGACTGTCTGGAAATCTGCATTGACGAGAAGAACGAAAAGGCGGGCGGCTATGACCAAAATGACAAGCTGTACCGGATAAACGCAGAGGGAGCAATCACCTTTGCGGGTCAAAAAGCAACAGACGAGAATGTGAGGGCCGTGACGAGAAAGACGGAGGGAGGATATGTCATAGAAGCGTGTGTGAAATGGACAGAGTTTACGCCCAAGGTGCATCATCAGATGGGATTAGAGCTGCGGGTTAAGGATGCGGATGCAGAAGGGAAGCTGTCAGGCGTCCTTGGCTGGGCCGACGGCACGGATGCGGTGACGGAAAATCCCGCAAAGTTCGGGACTGCCAGACTGGCGGTGGCGGCAGAGGCGTCGGATGCAGGGCAGACAGAGCCTGAGGCTTCGGGGGGCGCGGATTCCGCTCCCGAAAAGGGAGACGAAGCGGGGAGTGGGACGGAGACTTCCGGCGGTTTATCCGGCGCAGGCGGGGCTGCTATTGCGATACTTGCCGTGCTGGCAGCGGCCATAGGAGCCGGCCTGGTTTTGAAAAAGAAGAAAGATAAATAATTTTGTATCTCATTTTGGAGAATAGTGACAGGGAGAATGTGAAGCATTCTCCCTGTTTTGTGCAAAAAATATAAATTTTTTGAGTAGCATCCCCAAAATATAAAAGTAATATGGCAACATTTGACAAGTAAAGGGCAATATATAAGAAGAAAAATTGACAGGTTGTACAATATACTAAGAATAGATGTCTGGGTTCGGACAAATATAATAGAGGAGGTAGAAAATGTTTAGGAAATGGAAAAGAAATGCGGCTGCTTTTATGGCGGCTTTGATGGTAATCAGTGGCGTACATATCACGTTTCCCATCACGGCGCAGGCGGCTGAACAGGACAGTAAGACGGAACCTGTGAGTACCGTGTCGGGAAACAGGACGAAGTCTAAGGTAAAAAAGGCAAAAGGCACGGAGCGAGAAATCAGCACTAACATCCTTGCCAGCTATAATACGGACTTTGAGGGAGTGGATGGAGACGGCGGTTTAAATTGGTGGAACGATGCAAGCTGGGGCAAGACAAATATTCCCCGGAAGGAACATCCTTCGGAGAAGCCCTTTGCCACCAGCGGAAGCTATTATGTACAGGTGAATCCTGCGGACGAGACGTCGGCTGCATTGTGTCAGATGGGAGGCTCCAATATTTCGGCGTTATTTGAAGAGGGAGCGACCTATGAATATACCTATTATGCGAAGCTTGCCGAGGGAGCGACGACGGGAGACGTTACGCTGAACATTGTCTCCATGATGTCGAATTATAGCAATCAGACAGCGGTAACATTGGTGCCGGATAAGGAAGTGACCTTAAGCGCAGATAGCTGGACAAAGGTATCCGGTACCTTTGAAATGGTGGCGCCTCAGGAGCAGATGCAGGTTTCCTTCACGGCTGCAGCAGGGGTATCCTTCTGCGTGGATGATTTGCGGATTGGTCTGGTGAAGGCGGCCGCAGATGATAAGGAGCGAGAAATCAGCACCAACATCCTTGCCAGCTATAATACGGACTTTGAGGGAGTGGATGGAGACGGCGGTT
>JAMOZS010000025.1:6390-37122 GCA_023667765.1 Roseburia sp.
TTTCCTTCACGGCTGCAGCAGGGGTATCCTTCTGCGTGGATGATTTGCGGATTGGCGCAGTAGAAGAGGCTAAGGTTGGCGAAGAAATTATCCTAAACGGCGATTTCTCCGATGCCGACCTCTCTAT
The DNA here is from genome assembly GCA_023667765.1 of Roseburia sp. Taxonomy (GTDB): domain Bacteria; phylum Bacillota; class Clostridia; order Lachnospirales; family Lachnospiraceae; genus Acetatifactor. The sequence goes on from JAMOZS010000025.1 coordinate 6,518, forward strand.
GTGGAACTCTGCCGCATGGGGTAGCGCGGTTATGGAAACCGGAAGCCAGGAGGAAGAAATTCTGGACAGCGGGTTAAAGACCTATGGTAAGATTTCCAGCAGAGACAGTGAGTATCAGTGCTTTGCCCAGGATATTACAGACAGAGCACAGCAGGGAGAAGAGTATCAGTTGACCTTCTATGCGAAGCTGGACGCAACGGACTATGCCGGTGCGGACGCCGCTTCCAGAAAGGTAGAATTCGGCCCTTATTATACGGATGACAGCGGAGACCATTATTTAGGCGTCAGCTATTCTTCGGAGATTAGCGGTGATGTGGCGAAGAGCATCGAGGCGGGCGAATGGGTGAAATTCTCAGGCAGCTTTAAGATTCCCAAGGGAAGCGATATTTCCAAGATTATGGTTCGTTTCCTGGAACAGAGCGGTGCGAACGGTACTTATTATCTGACCGGCGTTTCCATGAAGAAGATTGAGAAGGAAAAGGCAGAGATTGAAAGGGATATTCCGGATTGGAAGAATGCCATTACATCTGCCCTGGGTTCGAATACCATTGCCGGTACCGCTATTATGCAGAGCGAATTAAGCGACGAGGCTCTGATGGATTTGGTGGAGAAGCATTTTAATGCGGTAACCTTTGGCAATGAGCTGAAGCCGGACGCAGTATTTAATTATAGTAATTCTACCTGCCCTGGCACACAGCAGATTACTTTTAAGGGCCAGACGATGGAAGTGCCCGAAACGAATTTCTCCAGAGCGGACGCTATGGCGGATGCGATTCTGGAGTGGAATGCGGCAAATCCTGACTCTAAAATCAGAATCAGAGGGCATGTGCTGGTATGGCACTCCCAGACTCCGGAATGGTTCTTCCATGAGGATTATGATAAGACGAAAGCTTATGTAACGCCCGAGGTTATGAATCTGCGTCTGGAATGGTATATTTATAATATATTTGACCATTTCTTCGGCAGCGAAGCAGGAGGAAAGTACGATGGTCTGTTCTACGGCTGGGATGTGGTAAACGAGGCAATCAGTGACAGTACGGGAACCTATCGTACGGAGAAGGAGAATGCCGGCGAGAGTCTGGATGCGGATACGCACGGAAGTAACTCCAGCTGGTGGGCAGTATATCACAGCGACGAATTTATTACGAACGCATTTAAATATGCAAACCAGTACGCACCTGCGGATGTGGAACTGTATTATAATGACTATAACGAGACCAGCAGTACAAAGAGTAACGGGATTGCGGCGCTGTTGCAGAAGGTAAAGAACACGGCAGGCGCAAGAATTGACGGTGTGGGTATGCAGGCTCACTATAATGTGGACGGCTTCTCAGCTTCTCAGTTTAAGGCAGCCGTAGAGAAGTATGGCGCTATCGTTGGAAAGGTACAGCTGACCGAATATGACTATAAGTCCAGCAGCGCCTATGACGGTACGGATAAGACGAGAGCAAGCGAATATACGAAAATCGCTTATTGTCATAAGCAGACCTTTGATATTTTGAAGGAAATAGATAGCGCAGATAATGGAATAGAGATATCAGGCATTACGGTATGGGGCGTTATTGAGCCTAATTCCTGGCTGCACAACCAGTCCGGCGTAGGCGGCGGCGCAGACGGAACTTCCAAGCAGTGCCCGCTGTTATTTGACGGTAATTATAAGGCTAAGCCTGCTTACTGGGCGTATGTAGACGCCTCCAGGCTGGAGCCCTCTATTCAGAAGATAACCGTTATAGAGACAAAGGACGGCAGTTATACCGGCGGTACCTATAGCATGGAGCAGGGAGAGACGAAAGCAAGCTTTATTCCGGTGTGGAATAAGGAGGGGCTGAAGCTGCAGGTTACCGTAAAGGATGCAAGCGTAGATGCTGCTGACAGTGTCATTGTCTATGTGGACGAAGCAAATACCGCAAGCGAGGGTATTACTCCTAAGAAGGTGACAGTGGCCCGGACTGCTGGAAAGGCCGTAAGCGGCGGTTATCAGGTAGAAGTGTCTGTGCCGGTCAGCGGTTTAGCGGTAGCGAAGAAAATCGGTATGGATGTTGTGGTAGTGAATGGCAGCGAGAGATTGAGCTTTAATGATTTAAAGAATTCGCAGGAGACCAGCAGTAAGTACTATGCCCAGGCTATCATGAAGCCCGGCGTGGAGGAAATTCCGCAGGGCACTGTCACGGTAGACGGTGTGAAGGATCAAGCCTGGAAGGATGCGGTGACGATTCCGTTAACGATAAATCAGGGCTCTGCTTCTTCAGCCAAGGTGAGCGTCCTCTGGGATGAGACAAATCTCTATGTATTTGCAGAGGTAAAGGATGCTGTATTGAATCATGACGGCGGTCAGGCTCATGAGCAGGATTCGCTGGAGGTATTTATTGACGAGAATAATCATAAGAGCGTTGCCTATGAGGAGGATGATAAGCAGTATCGTATCAGTTATGTGAACGAGCATTCCTTCAACGGCACGAAATGTCTGGAAGAGAATGTCAAGTCTATGGCAAAGACAACGGCTGACGGTTATGTGATTGAGGCCGCTTATCGCTGGACGGATATCACGCCTGCAGAGGATATGCTGGTTGGCATGGATTTCCAGATTAATGATGCAGATGATTCAGGAAAGAGAATCGGTACTTTGAACTGGTATGACGAAACCGGTCTGGGATGGTCCTCACCGGAAGTATATGGCGTTGTGAAACTTGTGGGAAAGCAGGAACAGCCCGAGCCGGAACCTGAACCGGACCCCGAGCCGGAACCAGATCCCGAGCCTAAGCCGGATCCCGACCCGAAACCGAAGCCTGACCCGAAACCGGACCCCGACCCCAAGCCGGATCCTGACCCGAAACCGGACCCCGACCCCAAGCCGGATCCCGACCCTAAGCCGGACCCTGACCCGGATCCCGACCCCGAGCCGGAACCAGATCCGACACCGGACCCTGACCCGGATCCCGACCCGACACCAGACCCTAACCCGACGCCTACACCGTCGGACAATACGGGCTCCAATAACGGACAGGAAGAGGAAAAACTGGTACAGGTACCCATTACTTATACGGTAGTCTGGGGAGACACGCTGACAAAGATTGCAGCCAGATTCGGATTGACCTTAAAGGAGATTCTGGAGCTGAATCCTCAGATTAAGAATCCTGACAGAATTTATGTGGGTCAGATTTTGATTGTAGGAATGACCTGGAAGAAAGCTTCCGAGGTTTTGGAGGAACAGGAAGAAGTTTATTATATCGTGGTACGGGGAGACAGTCTGTATAAGATTGCCCGCAGAAACGGTATTACACTGAATTGGCTGTATGCCATGAACAGGGAGCTGATTGGGAAAAAATATATTTATCCCGGTCAGAGAATAAGAGTAAGATAGAGTTTGCTATTGCAAATTCCAGAGAGACATTGTAAAATAATGACAGAAGCTACACGACTGGCGGAAAGCAGTATGCTGCAGTGAGAAAACTCACAGGGAGTGTAGTGGAAGAAGTCGACCGCCTGGGCAGCACCTGTTTGTGCTGTCCAGGTGTTTTTTTGTATCATAGGAAACACTGTGTTACTGTGAAGGGATAAAGATTTCCTATGATACAAAAAATATGATGCGCACTCGTGCGAATGGAAATATGCTGCAAAAGCAGCCGCACTCGGCGCAGCAAAGCAGCCAAGTCCCTCAAGATTGAGGGATACAGGGAGTTGAAGCGGACTTGTCCGCTTTGTTCTCTGAAACATACTTTATAAGGAGGATGAAGAGATGTTAACATTGGAAAAGGAATTGAAGGGCAATGCCTATCCGGGAAGAGGGATTGTGATGGGCCGTTCCGGGGACGGCAAGTATGCGGTAACTGCTTATTTTATTATGGGCAGGAGCAGCAACAGCCGTAACCGTGTCTTTGTGACAGAGGGAGAGGGTATCCGTACGGAAGCATTCGACCCGTCTAAGCTGGAGGACCCCAGTCTGATTATTTATGCGCCGGTGCGTGTATGGGGGAATGATACCATTGTAACTAACGGGGACCAGACGGACACGATTTATGAGGGCATGAGTCAGGGGCTTACCTTTGAACAGTCATTGAGGAGCCGTGAATTTGAGCCCGATGCTCCTAATTACACGCCCAGGATTTCCGGGGTCATGCATATAGAAAACGGCGCTTATGATTTCGGCATGTCTATTTTAAAGAGCGATGACGGAGACCCTTCTTGCTGTAATCGTTACACCTTTACCTATGACAATCCCAAGGCCGGGGAGGGCCGCTTTATCCATACTTATATGCACGACGGCGCCCCGCTGCCCAGCTTTGCGGGGGAACCGAAGAAGGTTGAGCTTTCCCGGGATTTGGACAGCTTTACAGACATGCTCTGGAACAGTCTCAATGAGGAGAACAAGGTATCTCTCTTTGTGCGGTATATTGAGATTGCTACCGGGAAATATGAGACAAGGATTGTGAATAAAAATCAGTAGGTCAGTAAGAGGCGAGGAACAAAACGCATGCTTTTAAAGGAATGAGAAATGCAGAAGGGAAAAATACAGAAAGGAAAAACACAATATGAACGAGATAGAATTGAAATATGGATGTAATCCCAATCAGAAGCCTTCGAGAATTTATATGGAGGACGGAAGTGAGTTGCCGGTAACGGTTTTGAACGGTAAGCCCGGCTATATCAACTTTTTGGATGCTTTTAACGGCTGGCAGCTGGTTAAAGAATTAAAAGAGGCTACCGGTCTGGCTGCAGCGGCTTCTTTTAAGCATGTGTCGCCTGCAGGAGCCGCAGTAGGCCTTCCCTTGGATGATACATTGGCAAAGATTTACTGGGTGGATGACCTGGGAGAGCTGTCGCCCTTGGCATGCGCCTATGCCCGGGCAAGGGGTGCTGACAGAATGTCCTCCTTCGGAGATTTTATTGCGCTGTCTGATGTATGTGATGCAGATACGGCAAGATTGATTAAGCGAGAGGTTTCCGACGGCGTTATTGCGCCCGGCTATACTCCGGAGGCGCTGGAGCTGCTGAAAGCAAAGAAGAAGGGCGGCTATAATGTGATTCAGATGAATGAGGCTTATGTGCCTGCGGCTGTGGAGAAGAAGCAGGTTTATGGCATTACCTTTGAGCAGGGCAGGAACGAGCTGGATATCAACGGAGATTTACTTTCCCATATCGTCACGGATAATCAGGAGCTTCCGAAACAGGCTCTCATAGATATGAAGATTGCGCTGATTACCTTAAAGTATACCCAGTCCAATTCTGTGTGCTATGTGAAGGACGGACAGGCCATCGGAATCGGAGCCGGACAGCAGTCCCGGATTCATTGTACTCGTCTGGCCGGCAGTAAGGCGGATAACTGGTTTTTGCGCCAGTCTCCTCAGGTGATGGGACTTCAGTTTGTAGACGGTCTGGGCAGAGCCGACAGGGATAATGCCATTGACGTCTATATGGGTGACGAGTATATGGATGTGCTGGCGGAGGGAGTTTGGGAAAAGACCTTCCGGGTGAAACCCGCCGTATTTACCCGTGAGGAGAAGAGAGCCTGGCTTGACAGGATGCAGGATGTGACGCTGGGCAGCGATGCGTTCTTCCCGTTCTCGGACAATATTGAGAGAGCTCATAAGAGCGGCGTCAAATATATTGCGCAGCCCGGCGGTTCCGTGAGGGATGATGCCGTGATAGAATGCTGCAATAAGTACGGGATGGTAATGGCCTTTACCGGTATCAGATTGTTCCATCATTAGGAGGATAAGGAAGCGCTTTAATTAGCGTTTCCCTAATAAATTAACGCTAAAAAAACAGTTTATTATTGTGCGAGGTTGTGTTAAGATATAGATAGACATGCCTCGCACATTTGCGTGATTACAAAGCAGGGGGCATGAGCAATTTGGCTCCGGTCTGAAAAGGCCGGGCGGTGGAAAGGCGCAGGTATTTTTATGGAAGAGTCTAAAAATTTTATTGAACAGATGATAGACAAGGATTTGGCGGAAGGCGTTTATGATACGGTACACACACGTTTTCCTCCCGAGCCTAACGGTTATCTTCATATAGGGCACGCCAAGGCGATTCTTGTAAACTATAGCCTTGCGAAGGAGTATGGCGGTAAGTTTAACATGCGTTTTGACGATACGAATCCTACCAAAGAGGATATAGAATTTGTGGAATCCATTAAAGCAGATGTGAAATGGCTGGGAGCGGATTGGGAGGACAGGCTGTTTTTTGCCTCGGATTATTTTGAGCAGATGTATGAAGCCGCAGTAAAGTTAATTGAGAAGGGCAAAGCTTATGTGTCCGACCTGACTGCGGAGCAAATCAGAGAATACAGGGGAACCTTCACCGAGCCCGGCAGGGAGGATCCCGGCAGTACCCGCCCGGTAGAGGAGAATCTTCGCCTCTTTCAGGAGATGAAGGAGGGAAAGTATGGGGACGGGGAGAAGGTGCTGCGCGCACGTATCGATATGACCTCTCCCAATATTAATATGCGGGATCCGGTGATTTATCGCGTGGCTCATATGACCCATCATAATACAGGGGATGCATGGTGTATCTACCCTATGTATGATTTTGCACATCCCATAGAGGACGCCATAGAGGGAATCACCCATTCTATCTGTACACTGGAATTTGAGGATCACAGACCTTTGTATGAATGGGTGGTAAAGGAGCTGGAGTATCCGCATCCTCCCAGACAGATTGAGCAGGCCAAGATGTATTTAAAGAATGTGGTCACAGGTAAGCGCTATATTAAGAAGCTGGTGCAGGAGGGGAAAGTAGACGGCTGGGATGACCCCAGGCTGGTATCCATTGCCGCACTGAAGCGCAGAGGCTTTACCCCGGAATCCATTCAGCGTTTTGTGGAGATGTGCGGAGTCTCCAAAGCGCATTCCGTTGCCGATTATGCGGCGCTGGAATACTGTATCAGGGAGGATTTGAAGCCCAAGGCGCCCAGATATATGGCGGTGATAGATCCGGTAAAGCTGATTATCGACAATTATCCGGAGGGTCAGACGGAGTTTTTGGAGGCTGTAAACAATCCCGAGAATGAAGAGCTGGGAACCAGAGAGCTTCCCTTCGGGAGAGAACTTTATATTGAGAGAGAGGACTTTATGGAAGAGCCTCCGAAGAAGTATTTCCGCTTATTCCCGGGCAACGAGGTGCGCCTGATGAACGCTTATTTTGTCACCTGTACCGGCTGTGTCAAGGATGAGGACGGGAATGTTACGGAGGTGCATTGCAATTATGATCCGGCTACCAGAGGAGGCAACAGCCCCGACGGACGGAAAGTCAAGGGAACCATTCACTGGGTAGCGGCCCGGACGGCTGTGCCTGCGGAAATTCGACTGTATGAGAATTTGATTGACGAGGAGAAGGCACAGGAGATGGGCTCCCTTTACAGCGAGGAGGGGGATGTCTATCTGAATCCAAATTCGCTGACAGTGAAGAAATGCTATCTGGAGCCTGTATTTGCAGGGGCACAGGCCTATGACAGGTTTCAGTTTGTAAGGCAGGGGTTCTTCTGTGTGGATGCAAAGGATTCGAAGCCGGACGCACTGGTATTGAACCGTATTGTATCCCTGAAAAGTTCTTATGTATTGCCGAAGGTCTGAAGGGGCATAAGGGCAGAGTGCTCAGACATAGAATGTTCTGGGTGGAAATAAATGTGAATGAAAATAAAGGTGAATGGAATCAGGAAATTGTCATAAGAGAAAGAGAGTGAGTAAAATGGCAGGATTATTATCTGGATTTGAGAGTCTGGGACTGGAACATTTGGAGAACATGGAGATTTACGAGGAGGAAGAGAAAAAGGAGAAAGCAGCTGAGGCCGTGGAGCATAAGGAAGAAGATTTCGTCTATGATAAGACGATAGAGTGTCCTGTCTGCGGTGAGAAATTCGTTACAAAGATTATGAAAACCGGAAAGGCGAAGCTTCTTGCTACCGACCGGGATTTAAGGCCGAAATATGAGGGTGTGGACGCCATAAAGTATGATGTGTTCCAATGTACGGCCTGCGGCTATGCGGCTCTTTCCAGATATTTTAACGGTGTGATGCCGGCGCAGGCAAAACTGATTAAGGAGAATATCAGCGCAAAGGTAAAGCTGCGTTCGTATTCCGGTTCCGTATACAGCTATGAGGAGGCGGCGGAGCGTTATAAGCTTGCGCTGGCCAATGCAGTAGTTAAGAAAGCGCGCCCCAGTGAGAAAGCCTATATCTGTCTTAAAAGCGCCTGGCTGATGCGGGGCTATGGAGAGGAGGCTGCCGCTTCGGGGGATAAGGCGTTTTCGGCAGAGGCGGAGAAGGCTGAAATGGAATATATTCAGAATGCATACAATGGTTTTCTGGAGGCCAGAAAATCGGAGGATTATCCCATGTGCGGCATGGATAAGTACACGATTGACTATCTGATTGCGGCGCTGGCTCTGCGGCTTGGAAAGAGGGATGTGGCCGTTAAGCTGCTATCTCAGATATTGTCCTCCACGGCAGGCGTCAGAGCGAAGGATAAGGCCAGGGAGCTGCGGGATGCGGTTATGGCGGAAATGCGTAAAGAAAAACAGGTATGAGGAAAAAGCAATGTATAGCATGACGATACAGTTGCAGACGAATAGCGGGAAATGTCTCTATGAGCAGATTTATGAACATATCAGACAGGAAATCAGGGAAGGGAAGCTTCTGGCAGGAGAGAGGCTTCCCTCCACCCGTTCATTGGCTGAATATCTGCAGGTATCCCGAAGTACTGTGGATTATGCCTATGACCAGCTTTTGAGCGAGGGATATATTGAGGCCAGACCCTGTCGGGGTTTTTTTGTCTGCTCCATGGACGAGCTGTTTGCCTTGCAGCTGCAGCCCCGGGGGATAAAGGAGGAGGAGAGCGGCGGTCGGAGGGAGGAAGAGGCGGAGGGGGCGTATTTTTATGATTTTTCTCCCAATGCCATAGATATGTCGGTTTTCCCCTTCGGCATCTGGAAGAAAATAACCAGGAATATCTTAAATGACAGTAATCAGGAGCTGTTTGCCCAGGGAGAGCCTCAGGGTGACGAGGATTTACGCCGGACTATCGGCCGCTACCTGCATTCTTCCCGGGGGGTAAACTGCAGCCCTCAACAGATTCTGATTGGCGCAGGGAATGATTATCTGCTTCTGCTGTTGGAGAAGATATTGGGCGGGGGAAGGAAGCTGGCTATGGAGAATCCTACCTATAAAAGAGCCTGCCATATTTTCCGCTCCATGGAGTATGAGATTCTTCAGGCGGATATGGATGAGAGCGGTATGCTGGCGGAGAGTCTGGCCGGGACAGGGGCGGATATGGCCTATGTGATGCCCTCCCATCAGTTTCCCACAGGGATTGTGATGCCTATTACCCGGCGTACGCAGCTCCTTAGCTGGGCCTACAGAGAGGAAAACCATTATTTGATAGAGGATGATTATGACAGTGAATTCCGTTATTACGGAAAACCGATTCCATCTCTGCAGGCTTCGGACAGACAGGGAAAGGTCATTTATATAGGAACCTTTTCCAAGGCAATCGCGCCGGCCATCCGCGTCAGCTATATGGTGCTGCCTATGGAGCTTTTGAAGCGTTACAGGGAACGATGTTATTTTTATTCCTGTACGGTATCCCGTATTGACCAGAGGATTTTAAACGAATTTATAAGAGACGGTTATTTTGAAAGACATTTGAATAAGATGAGAAAGGTATATAAGCTCAAGCAGGAGCTTCTTTTGGAATGCTTAAGACCTTTTGAAAAGGATTTTGCGGTTTCGGGAGAGAATGCCGGGCTCCATGTAGTGCTTACCGCAAAACGAGGAGTGACGGAACGGCAGCTGGTGGAACAGGCGAAGCAGCAGGGCGTAAAGGTCTATGGCATTTCCGAAAGCCTGATGGCAGAAAAAGAGGGAAAGCCCTCCCTATTGCTGGGTTTTGGAGGGCTTTCCCATCAGGAAATCATAGAGGGCACGAAAAGACTGGAAAAAGCCTGGGGGCTTTAATCCTCAGAGAGAGGGAGCTCCTCGCTCTCTTCCAGATTCTCGGAGTCCTCGGAAGCGCTGATATCTTCATCATTTTCATCGAAGAATTCTTCTACGGAGTCAACAGCTTTTTCCATTGTGTTTTCGGCGGCCTGAGCCACTTTTTTTAAGGGAGTAAAGTCATCTGCATGGGTTTCTTCTACTGTGGAATCCGCATCGGAAGCGGAGGCATCTCTTTGAAGCTCAACATAAGTACGGGAATTGGAGCCTGTATCTTCATCAGAGGGGTCGCTGAAATCGTCATAATCTTCATCATTACCTGCCTCCGAATCAGCCTCTTTTTTCTGGAGGTAATAGTAAGCAGCGGCAGCGGCAGTACCGATTGCAGCTGTAAAAAGTAAAACTTTGCCAAATTTTTTAGCCATGGGCAACTCCTTTCTATTATCTATAAGATGATACCAATATTTTAATACTATTTTGCGGAAATGAAAAGATAATATGTATAAAATATTTTTCCTTTTTGTAAAACTAACAGGTTTTCGATTCTATTTGTTCATTTTATAGGGGGCGTCCGCGGGATAACCGCCCTTTAATTTCTGCATGCCTCTCTGAATGGCGTCCCTGGAGTTTTTCCAGTCTGCATCCTTGTTACGATAATCAAATTTCTCTACCATCCAGGATACATCTTCCGCCAGCCGTTCCATATTCTCTTGCATCAGGGGAAGCACTGTCTTGTAAAAGGCCTCTTTTTCTTTGTCGGAGAGTTTGACGTCCGCTGCTTCGCACAAATCTCCGAAATGGGGAAGACAAAAGCCCTTGCTTGCGGCCAGCTTTGCCTGAAAATCCGGGTCCTGCTGGTACAGGTAGAAAAAGGTATCCAGATAGCGGGCATAGGTATCCTTGTATTGATTGCAGATATAGCAGGAGGCCTCCTTTTTGCGAACCCACGTGCTGAGTGTATTGCCCTCCTGGGCAGGCTTCATCAGTTTGGCTTTCAGAGAAGATTTTGCAGGGGAAAAGCTGTTGAACTGTTTTTGCATTTCTGTAATCATACGCTTATAATGGGTTTTCAGAATCCAGGCATTGCCCAGGGTATTTCCGTAGTCGAACATTTTCTTGAAATGACTGCGGCAGAATCCTGCGTTGTCCGTCAGTTCGCGAATATCCGCCTCCATATAAGAGGAGCCGCTGCCCAGCACAAAGTCCAACAGATCCTGCTCAAGCTTGCGCTCAATGTAGCAGAAGGGACATTCGTCCTCTGCATTCATGGCGTCGTTTAGGGGGATGGTATATAATTGCTCCTTCATTTAGTTATCCTCTTTTCCCTGTTTCTATTATGGTATTGTTTCTTTTATTGTATTAGAAATCAGACAAAGTGTAAAGGAGATTCGGCTGAACGGATATAGGATGTAATATATATACGAGTTATTACAAAAAATTAAGATATAAATAGTTGTATTCTGTCGAGAATACAGCTAGTATATAAATATAAAGAAAGGCGGCGGAGAAGCCGCCCGGGAAAGATGTGATGTTTCTTGATTTTCAGTAGTGTGGAATTCTTGCTATATTTTCTTCCGGTGTTTTTCGTCCTTTATGGATTGACTCCTAAAGCATACAGAAATCTGACACTTCTTTTAGGAAGCCTGGTATTTTATGCATTCGGTGAGCAGAAGTATCTGTTATTTTTGATGGGTTCTGTTCTGGTTAATTATTTGGCGGGACATTATCTGGGGAAGAGAGTGAAAGGAAGGATAAGCAAGAAGCAGAAATTTAAAGTTCAAAGGAAAAAGACTTATGTATTAACTGCAGCAGTCATAGGGAACGTAGGGGCGCTTGTGCTGTTTAAAAGCGGATGGGGTCTGCCGCTGGGCGTCAGCTTTTATACCTTTCAGATATTGTCCTATCTGATTGACGTATATCGGGGAACGGTCAGGCAGGAACCTTCCTTCCAGCGCTTTGCAGACTATATTATCATGTTTCCGCAGTTGATTGAGGGGCCTATCGTTCGCTATGGCGAGGTGGAAGGTAAACTGCGCAAAAGAGATTTTTCCCCGGAGGATATTCAGGACGGCCTTAAGGTATTTACGCTTGGACTTGCGGCGAAGGTATTGTTGGCTGACAGGCTGGGAATACTTTGGCACGAGGTACATGTGACCGGTTATGAGAACATCTCCACGCCTTTGGCGTGGCTTGGGGCTTTCGCCTATTCCATGAAGCTCTACTTTGACTTTTACGGATATTCCCTGATGGCCACAGGGTTGGGCAGAATGCTGGGCTTTGAGCTGCCGGAGAATTTCCATATGCCCTATATGGCATGCTCAGTGAGGGAATTTTATCGCAGGTGGCATGTAACGCTTGGCAGATGGTTCAGAGACTATGTATATATCCCGCTGGGAGGGAATCGAAAGGGACGATGGCGCACGGTAGTGAATCTTTTGATTGTTTGGGCGCTTACGGCGCTTTGGCATGGATTCAGCCCTAATTTCTGGATTTGGGGCGGGCTGCTGTGGCTGTTTATCATAGGAGAGAAGCTTTTGGGGGATGCGGAATGTCTGCATTGGGTGAAGAGACTTAAGGTATTGCCCCATATCTACCTTTGGCTTGTGATTCCGGTTACCTGGGTATGTTTTGCCGTCACAGATGGGAAGGAGCTATGGGTTTATCTGGGACGAATGTTTGGCTGGTATAGAGGAATCAATGTACGGGCAGGAGATTATATTCCGGCGCTGGAGCGGTACGGAGGTCTGTTTCTGCTGGCTTTTGCGGCCTGTACGCCTCTTGTGGAGAAGCTGTATAAGAGAATCAAGAAAAAGTGGTGGGGGATGTTGCTTTTGGCTGGGATTTTCTGGCTGTGTGTAGGGAGAGTGATGCGGGACGGCGGAAACCCTTTTATGTATTTTGATTTTTAGATAACAGGTGGAAGATAGCTTTGAGGAAGATAACGGACTGGATAAAAAAATGGATGTTTTTGTGGATGCTGCTTTTGGTGGGAGCGGGTTTTCTGACATTTCAGGCGGCCAATCATCCGGACTTTCCTGTGCCGGAGGAGGGAGAGTCGTCGGATAAGGCTTCGCCGGAGGAGGGAGAGCTGTTTGATGGAAAGTCTTCCGAGGAACAGGCGCTTTATACAGAGCCGCTGCAGGAGGGGGAGCTCTTCCAGGGTGATTCCCGGGTGCCGGAGAATGCTTTGCCGGGTGAGCCTGTAACGGACGCTTCCGGCAGCGAACAGGAAGGCGCTACGGCTAAGGAGCCTGTGTGGTGCAGTGTGGAGGAGGATTATTTTGAGGATGTATTGTTTATCGGAGATTCTCGCACGGTCGGGCTGTTTGAGTATGGAGGACTTGAGGATAAGGCTGTCTTTTATGCCTCGACGGGGCTTACTGTTTATAAGCTTTTTGACGCTGAGATTGTAAAGACGGAGGGAAAGAGAGAGAAGCAGACCATAGAGGAGGCGTTAGGCCAGAGACAGTTTGGAAGTATTTATCTCATGGTGGGGATTAACGAAATGGGAACGGGTACCATAGAAAGCTTTATAGAGGCTTATCGGGATGCGATAGAGCATCTGCAGGAATTGCAGCCCGGAGCTGTCATCTATATTCAGAGCATTCTTAAGGTGACGAAAGAGCGCTCCAATCAGGGGGATTATATTACAAACGAGGGGATTTCGGCCCGCAATGACGAGCTGGCCATGCTGGCAGATAATACAAGGGTTTTTTATCTGGATATTAATCCTGTGGTGTGCGACGAGTCGGGAGGGATGATACCGGAATGGACCACTGACGGTGTGCATTTGAAGGCTCAGTATATTCCTCTCTGGAAGGATTTCCTGAAAACTCATGTAGTACAGCAGCCGGCGCGTGACTGATATTACCATTTTACGGCGGTATCATTTATAGTATGGCTATAGCGGAACCGAACATTTTTCGGGAGAGAGAGTATCATAAATAAAGGATATTCCCATCAGGGTCAGGAAGGATGGAAGGCGGGAGGGGCATATGAAAATCATTGATATGCATTGTGATACCATATCAAGGCTGTATCAACAGAAATGCGCGGGCACACAGGAGGGGCTTGACAGAAACGATGGACATTTGGATTTGAAGCGGATGGGGGAAAGCGGGTATTTGCTGCAGAATTTTGCCTTATTCGTGAATCAGGGCGCTTGTGAGGACTCCTGGCAGGAGGTATGCGCCTTACATGAGATATATGAGGAGCAGATGCTCCGTAATCAGGAAAGGATTTCGCCGGTGCGTAGGTATGAGGATATTGCAGAAGCCGAGGCGGCAGGGAGAATGGGCGCCATGCTGACAGTAGAGGAAGGCGGCGTATGCGGGGGCAGCATAGAGAGACTGGAGGAGTTATATGACTGGGGCGTTCGGATGCTGACATTGACATGGAATTATCCTAATGAACTGGGCCGACCGGCTAAGACGGCACAGGGTGAAGGTCTTACTCCGAAAGGCCGGGAATTTATAGGTGAGATGGAGCGAATCGGCATGATTGTGGATGTATCTCATTTGTCCGACAGAGGATTCTATGATGTGGCCGAGCTGGCCCGCAAGCCTTTTGTGGCCAGCCATTCCAATGCCCGCAGCATTTGCGGCCATTTCCGGAATCTGACGGATGATATGATTAAAAAAACAGCGGAATGCGGCGGCTGTATCGGGCTTAATTTTTATAGGGATTTTCTTGTGGAGAATCAGGAGGACAGCGCGTTACAGGCTCTGGTGCGCCATGCAAAACATATTGTCAGCGTGGGCGGAAACGAGGTTCTGGGGCTGGGAAGTGATTTTGACGGTATCGATACCAATGAGGAATTGCCGGGAGCCCAGAGCATGGGCCTTTTATGGGATGCCCTCCACGAATCGGGCTTTACCCAGGAGCAGCTTGACAGAATATTTTATAAGAATGTGCTCAGGCTTTATCGGGAAGCGCTGAGATGAGTGCAAAAAATGGAAGCAAGGGGGCTCGAACCCCTGACCTTCCGCGTGTGAGGCGGACGCTCATCCCGGCTGAGCTATGCTTCCATGAAACTTATTATATCATCTGCGGAGAAAATTGCAAGTCAGATTTTTGACGGTGAGGTCAAAATAGCGCTCTATAAAATTGCTATAAAATTTGCAGTCAAAACGGTTGACTTGAGTCCCTTGCTGTGTTATAGTATGTAAACGAGATGAGATTTAGGTCTTTTTTTTATGCTTAAATTTGGAATTTAAAAATACGTGGAGGTAGACAAATGCGTACGAAAATTACTTTGGCATGTACCGAGTGCAAACAGCGTAACTACAATACAACCAAGGATAAGAAGACACATCCTGACAGAATGGAGACTAAAAAATATTGTAGATTCTGCCGGACGCACACTTTACACAAAGAGACGAAATAAGTTTTTGGCAGCTATGTAGGATGTGTTCTGGATATTAAATGGAGGTCAAAATGGCAAATCCCGCAGAAAAGGAGACTCGTCCCAGCTTTTATAAGGGAGTGAAGTCAGAATTTAAAAAGATTACCTGGCCTGACAAACAGTCTACGTTAAAGCAATCCATTGCGGTTGTAGCGATATCCGTTGTTTTAGGGGTTATCATTGCTGTGTTGGATTATGTAATTCAATATGGTGTGAATTTCTTAACATCAATATAGAGCGAGGGAGATTGTATGGCAGAGGCAAAGTGGTATGTGGTGCATACCTATTCAGGATATGAAAATAAGGTCAAAGCCAATATTGAGAAGACGATAGAGAACAATCCCCACCTGGCAGAGCAGATTCTTGAGGTCAGAGTGCCCTTGGAGGATGTGGTGGAGATAAAGAACGGCGCAAAGAAAACCGTTCAGAAGAAAATGTTTCCGGGGTATGTGCTTCTCAATATGGAGATGAATGACGATACATGGTATGTTGTTCGGAATACCCGTGGCGTGACCGGATTTGTGGGACCGGGAAGCAAGCCCGTTCCGCTGACGGAAGCCGAAATGAAGCCTTTGGGTATCAAGGGGGAGAATGTATCTATCGATTTCGCAGAGGGAGACAGCATTGCGGTAGTGGCCGGTGTCTGGAAGGATACGGTTGGCGTAGTGCAGAAGCTGGATTACAGTAAGCAGACCGCTACGATTAATGTAGAGCTTTTCGGCCGTGAGACGCCTGTAGAGATTAGCTTTGCGGAAGTGAGGAAGCTAAACTGAAATCCGGAAAGAAAACCGGAAGGTTTGAGAGAGATATTTTTCGGAAGAAATTCCGTAAAATATAAAGGGGCGAAAGCCCGGGCAGCAAGTAAGGAATGGCCGTCGGCGCATTGCGCAGGTTCATTCCAGTGGGAGCGGGAGCGGCATTATCCGCAATACCTGCGCCGATTTACCACATTATAGGAGGTGCCATTATGGCAAAGAAAGTAGAAGGATATATTAAGTTACAGATTCCTGCCGGCAAAGCAACACCGGCTCCGCCTGTTGGTCCTGCGCTTGGACAGCATGGCGTAAACATTGTTGAATTCACAAAGCAGTTCAACGCAAGAACGGCAGATAAGGGAGATTTAATCATCCCGGTTGTAATTACCGTATACGCAGACAGAAGCTTTAGTTTCATTACAAAGACTCCCCCTGCAGCCGTACTGTTGAAGAAGGCCTGCAATATCAAGTCCGGTTCAGGTGTTCCTAATAAGACTAAGGTCGCAACGATTTCCAAGGCTAAGGTTCAGGAAATTGCAGAGATGAAGATGCCTGATTTGAACGCTGCAAGCTTAGAGGCGGCAATGAGCATGATTGCAGGTACCGCACGCAGCATGGGTATTGTTGTAGAGGACTAGAGGAAAAGGATTTCAGTTGATTTGGGAGACAATTATTTGTCGTTAGAACCTATATGGAGGAATAATAATGAAACATGGTAAGAAATATGTAGAGGTTGCAAAGCTTGTAGACCGTTCTACGTTATATGAGCCTGTAGAGGCTATTGCATTAGCTAAGAAAACTGCTACTGCAAAATTTGATGAGACAATAGAGGTTCATATCAGAACCGGCTGTGACGGACGTCATGCCGAGCAGCAGATTCGCGGTGCCGTAGTTCTGCCCAACGGAACCGGTAAGACCGTCAAAGTTCTGGTATTTGCAAAGGGAGACAAGCTGAACGAGGCTGAGGCTGCAGGTGCGGATTATGTAGGCGGTGAAGAGTTAATCCCTAAAATTCAGAATGAGGGTTGGCTGGATTTTGATGTAGTAGTCGCTACCCCTGATATGATGGGTGTGGTTGGTCGCCTTGGTAAGGTTCTGGGACCTAAGGGTTTGATGCCTAATCCCAAGGCCGGTACGGTAACAATGGATGTTACAAAGGCTGTGGCCGATATTAAGGCCGGTAAGATTGAATACAGACTTGATAAGAACAATATTGTGCATGTGCCTGTAGGCAAGGCGTCCTTTACCGAGGAGCAGCTGCAGGAGAACTTTAACGCACTGATGGATGCTATCGTAAAGGCTAAGCCCAGCGCATTGAAGGGCCAGTATTTAAGAAGCATTACTCTGGCCAGTACCATGGGCCCTGGCGTTAAGGTAAGCGTTGCAAAATTCTAAGAAAGGGCTGATAAAAGCAGCCTTTCCCTAAGAAGTATTTCAGAGAGGTCGCTGCAGGGCGGCCTCTTTTTGGTTATGCGCACTCGTGCGAAGGGAATATGCTGCAAAAGGAGCCGCAGGCGCTTTGGCGGAAGGAGTGTCACAAATGGACTTTTATCGGAGACATAAAAATACTGTGCTGCTCATATGGGGATGTCTGTTGGTCAGCCTCATGGTATTCCCCTGCCTGATTCTGGGAGAGGGAAGCTATGTGGAGATACATGACCAGCTGGACGGCGAGGTACTGAACTACATTTACCGTGCAAAGTATCTGTTTCGGGGAACCGTCATACCGGAGTTTATGAATGGTATGTCGAAGGCGGCTATGGCATTGCCGGCGCCTTTTGGCGTAATATTTTATGTGCTGCTTCCGCCTTACCCGGCTTATCTGGCTATGTGGTGGATGGCGCTGCTTGCGGGCTTTGCCGGGATGTATCGGCTGTGCTGCTATCTGCGGATAAAGGAGGAAATAGCCTTTCTGTCGGCGCTTTTGTTTGCTTATATGCCCTTTTATCCGGTGTATGGACTGGCGGCATGGGGACAGCCTCTGCTGGTGCTTTGCTTTCTGCGTCTTATAAAAGGAGAGCGGAAGGCGGAAGCCTTGCTGGGCATTGTTTTTTATGCGGGGTTTTCTTCCCTTAGCCTGGTGGGATTCGTATGGGTGCTGCTGGGATTTTTGGTCGGATGCTATCTGATGCTTTACAGAAAGGACAGAGCGGGTGGCATGAGGGCGCTGACAGGCTGGGGGGCATTGCTTACGGTATATGTCCTGACCAATCTGGATTTGCTGGAGTCCATGCTTGGAGGGGGTTTTGAGACGCACAGGCAGGAGATGAAGCTGCTTCCCACAGAGAACCTTTTGGCGAAAGGAGTGGAGCTGCTGTTTGCAGGAGGAGCCTACAGCAGAGTATATTCGGGAGCGGTGCTTCTGGTGGCTGTCTTTCTCATTTCCTATCAGCTGACGGCAAAGAAGGAGCAGAGCCTGTATCGTTTTGAAGCAGGAAGAAGGATGCTGAGACTGTTAGGGGGACTGCTTGCAGCGGTTTTGACGGGGATTTTGCTGGCGGTAGTGTGGAATGGCGAAGCGGTGGTGGCTTTGAGAAAAAAAATTGGCGGAATGCCTGCGTATTTTCAGGCTGATAGGATTTATTGGGTATTCCCCTTTTTGTGGATGTTACTTTTTGCCTGTGTGGCGCAGCTTTTATGGCTGTTAAGGGGACATTTCAAAAGTCGGTTTCTTAAAGGGGGCGTTGCCCTGATAGGCATGATGCTTTTTCTGGCGGAGGGCGGTCAGATTCTGAGAGATAACACGCTGAACAAGAATATACGTCTTTTGTTGTTTCGGAATTATGAACAGGTGACATGGGAGAGTATCTATATGGAAGAGGTCTTTGATGAAATAGATAAAGTGATTGGCGACGATAAGGCCAGAGTCAGTGTGGTAAGTCTGGGGATTTATCCTTCCGTGGCCTTGTATAACGGCTATACCTGTGCCGACGGTTATTCCAACAATTACAGTCTGGATTATAAGCATGCTTTTCGGCGGATAATGGCGCAGGAGCTGGAGGAGAATCCCCAGGTAAAAGCCTATTTTGACGATTGGGGCAACCGATGCTATCTGGTCTGCGCAGAGCTCGGCTTTCATGCCATGGTGGGAAAAGGGCAGGGGGAAGTCTATGAGGATTTGAAGCTGGATACAACGGCCATGAGAGAGCTGAATATAGGTTATGTTCTGGCGGCGGCGCCGATAGCGGACAGTGATAAGCTGGGGCTTTCCCTGATAGACGGCAGCCCTTTCTCGAGTGAAAGCAGTTATTATGAGGTGTGGGTATATCACATGGCAGCCCGGCCATGAAAAAAGAGTTGACAACCGTCGAGGATTGTGTTACCCTAACCTAGGTTATAAAACCATGCCGAAGACAGTAGGTCCCGAAATAAGTCATGCAGGCAAAAGCATGCGGGGTAAGAGAGAAGCGCCTACCGAGGAGAGCGAGCGAATAGGAATTTATGCGCCTTCCTGTCTTTGACGGGAGGGCTTTTTGTCTTATAGAACTCCTTTCGGCAATCAAATCTATAAGGAGGTAAAAAGATGGCAAAGGTTGAATTGAAGCAGCCCATTGTGGAAGAGATTTCCGCAAGTGTTAAGGATGCGCAGTCTGTTGTTCTGGTGGATTACCGCGGACTTACCGTAGAGCAGGATACCCAGCTTCGTAAGAATCTTCGTGAGGCAGGAGTAGGCTATAAGGTATACAAGAACACTTTGATGATGCGTGCCTTTAAGGGAACGGATTTTGAAGGCCTGGCACCTTATCTTGAGGGTCCCAGCGCCGTGGCTTATTCCACAGAGGACGCTACGGCTCCCGCAAGAATTCTGGCTGAGTTTGCAAAGAAGGCTGACAAGCTGGAGATTAAGGGCGGTGTCGTAGAGGGAACCGTTTATGACGCTAAGGGAATGGCGGCTATTGCAAGCATTCCTTCCAGAGAAGTGCTTATTTCCAGATTGCTGGGAAGCATGCAGAGCCCGATTATCAATTTTGCACGCGTTATGAATCAGCTGGCAGAAAAAGGCGGCGCCAGTGCATGTGAAGCACCTGCAGCAGAGACGCCTGCCGTTGAGGAGACGCCTGCGGCAGAGTAAGCGTACGGGTTGGGCTATGCAGGAATGCGGTATGCCCACAGAGACGAACCCGGGTCGGGCGGAAGGCTGCCTGACAGAAAGTAAATGAAAAGATTGTAAATAATGGAGGAAAAGAAAAATGGCTAAATTAACAGCTCAGGAATTAATCGACGCTATCAAAGAGTTATCTGTTTTAGAGTTAAATGACCTTGTAAAAGCATGTGAAGAAGAGTTCGGCGTATCTGCAGCAGCAGGTGTGGTAGTTGCAGCAGCAGGCCCTGCAGCAGCCGAGGAAGAAAAGACCGAGTTCGATGTGGAGTTGACCGAGGTTGGCGCAGAGAAGGTTAAGGTTATTAAGGTAGTACGTGAGATTACCGGTCTTGGCCTGAAGGAAGCAAAGGATGCCGTTGACGGCGCTCCTAAGGTTATCAAGGAGGCGGCTTCCAAGGAAGAGGCTGAGGAAATCAAGAAGAAGCTTGAGGAAGTTGGCGCTAAGGCTACTTTGAAATAAGCTTTGTAAGCAGGCAGCTATGCCATCAAAAGAGCCGGGACTCATGCGAGCGTGAGTCCGCGGCTTTTCTGTTTTTCAGGGAAGAACTGATTCTATCAAAAAATATTTTTCATTCTTTTATGCTTGACCCCTTTACAAATTTGTGTTAGTATGAATGATGCACTATTGTGCGGTGCTATGCTTTTTTTGCGCTTGAATCTGGCGTATGGCACCAAAACAGCAGAAAGAACGGGGTGAAATGTCAATGGAAAAGAACAGAATACGTCCAATTGCCGGTAACAAGGTTATGCGTATGAGTTATTCGAGACAAAAAGAGGTTTTAGAGATGCCCAATCTGATTGAGGTTCAGAAGGACTCCTATCAGTGGTTTTTGGACGAAGGCCTGAAGGAGGCTTTTGACGATATCTCTCCCATCGCTGATTACAGCGGTTCCTTGAGCCTTGAATTCGTGGATTTTGAACTGTGCAGGGATGATGTGAAGTATTCTATTGAAGAATGTAAGGAAAGAGATGCTAATTACGCAGCGCCCTTAAAGGTGAAGGTTCGTCTTTATAACAAGGAGAAAGAGGAAATCAGTGAGCATGAGATTTTTATGGGTGATTTGCCTCTGATGACAGAGACGGGCACTTTTATTATTAACGGTGCGGAGAGAGTTATTGTCAGCCAGCTGGTGCGTTCTCCTGGCATTTATTATGCGATTGGCCATGATAAGATTGGTAAGAAGCTGTTTTCCTGTACCGTGATTCCCAATCGTGGCGCATGGTTGGAGTATGAGACCGATTCGAATGATATATTTTATGTGCGTGTGGACAGAACCCGTAAGGTGCCTATTACCGTATTGATTCGTGCTCTGGGTGTGGGTACAAACGATGAGATTCGAGAGCTTTTTGGTGACGAGCCTAAAATTGAAGCAAGCTTTTCCAAGGATACTGCTGAAAATTATCAGGAGGGTCTGCTGGAGCTGTATAAAAAAATCCGCCCCGGTGAGCCTTTGAGCGTGGAGAGCGCTGAGAGCCTGATTAATGCAATGTTCTTTGACCCCCGAAGATATGATTTGGCAAAGGTTGGAAGATATAAATTCAACAAGAAATTGGCTTTTAAAAATAGAATCAGACATCATATTCTGGCAGCGGATGTGGTAGACCCCGCTACCGGAGAGATTCTGGCAAGCGCAGGAGATAAGGTATCTGCGGAGCTGGCGGATGAAATTCAGAATGCGGCAGTTCCTTTTGTGTACATTCAGACAGAGGAGAGAAATGTGAAGGTGCTGTCCAACATGATGGTAAGCCTGACGCATTTTGTGGATTGTAATCCCAGAGATTTCGGCATTCATGAGCTGGTGTATTATCCTGTGCTGGCACAGCTTCTGGAGGAGTTTGGCGACGACGGAGAGAAGCTGGCGGAGGCAATCAAAAAGAATGTACATGAGTTGGTGCCGAAGCATATCACCAAGGAAGATATTATCGCTTCCATCAATTATAATATGCATTTGGAATATGGTTTGGGAAATGATGATGATATTGACCATCTGGGCAACAGACGTATTCGTGCGGTGGGAGAGCTTTTGCAGAACCAGTACCGCATTGGTCTGTCCAGAATGGAAAGGGTGGTGCGCGAGCGTATGACCACCCATGACGCGGAGGATATTTCTCCCCAGAGCCTGATTAATATTAAACCTGTAACTGCGGCCGTCAAGGAATTCTTCGGTTCCTCACAGCTGTCCCAGTTTATGGACCAGAATAATCCTCTGGGTGAGCTTACGCATAAGAGACGTTTATCCGCATTGGGTCCCGGCGGTTTGTCCAGAGACCGTGCAGGTTTCGAGGTGCGTGACGTACATTATTCCCATTATGGCAGAATGTGTCCCATTGAGACCCCTGAGGGTCCTAATATCGGACTGATTAACTCTCTGGCAAGCTATGCGAGAATCAATGAGTATGGCTTCGTGGAAGCCCCTTATCGTAAGATAGATAAGTCGGATGTAAAAAATCCTCGGGTTACGGACGAGGTGGTATACATGACGGCGGATGAGGAAGATAATTATCATGTGGCCCAGGCAAACGAACAGCTGGATGCGGAGGGACATTTCGTGAAGAACTCCGTTTCCGGACGTTATCGCGAGGAGACGCAGGAATATCCGAAGGCAATGTTTGATTATATGGATGTATCTCCCAAGATGGTATTTTCGGTGGCTACCGCATTGATTCCCTTCCTGGAGAATGATGATGCAAACCGTGCGCTCATGGGCTCCAACATGCAGCGTCAGGCGGTTCCTCTTCTGACTACGGAGGCTCCCGTGGTGGGCACCGGTATGGAGACCAAGACCGCAGTAGACTCCGGTGTATGTGTAGTGGCAAGGAAGGCCGGTACAATAGATTATGTGTCCTCCAATCTGATTAGAATGACCTGTGACGACGGAGAGAAGGCAGAGTATCATTTGACGAAGTTCTCCAGAAGCAACCAATCCAACTGCTATAATCAGAAGCCTATCGTATGCAAGGGCGACCATGTGGCGGAGGGGCAGGTAATCGCAGACGGCCCTTCTACTTCTATGGGTGAGCTTGCGCTGGGTAAGAATCCGCTGATTGGTTTTATGACCTGGGAAGGCTATAACTATGAGGACGCCGTATTGCTCTCCGAGAGACTGGTACAGGAGGATGTATATACTTCTGTTCATATTGAGGAATATGAGGCGGAGGCTCGTGATACGAAGCTGGGCCCGGAGGAGATTACCCGTGATGTTCCCGGTGTGGGCGACGACGCTTTAAAGGATTTGGATGACAGAGGCATTATTCGTATCGGAGCAGAGGTTCGAGCCGGCGATATTCTGGTAGGTAAGGTAACGCCTAAGGGCGAGACGGAGCTGACGGCGGAGGAGAGGCTGCTCAGGGCTATTTTCGGTGAGAAGGCCCGGGAGGTAAGGGACACTTCCCTGAAGGTGCCTCATGGCGAGTATGGTATTGTAGTGGATGCAAAGGTGTTTACCCGTGAGAACAGTGATGAGCTGTCTCCCGGTGTGAATCAGGCAGTTCGTATTTATATAGCACAGAAGAGAAAGATTTCCGTGGGTGATAAAATGGCAGGCCGACACGGCAACAAGGGTGTGGTTTCCCGTGTGCTTCCGGTGGAGGATATGCCTTATCTGCCGAATGGGCGTCCTTTGGATATTGTGTTAAATCCTCTGGGTGTGCCTTCCCGTATGAATATCGGACAGGTATTGGAAATTCATCTTTCTCTGGCGGCGAAGGCATTGGGCTTTAATGTGGCCACGCCGGTATTTGACGGCGCCAACGAGAAGGATATTATGGATACTTTGGATTTGGCCAATGATTATGTCAATCTGGAGTGGGAAGAATTTGAAAAGAAGCACAAGGATGAGCTTTTGCCCGAAGTAATGACATATCTGTCAGAAAACAGAGAGCACAGAAAGCTTTGGAAGGGCGTGCCTATTTCCAGAGATGGAAAGGTGCGTTTGAGAGACGGACGTACAGGCGAATATTTTGACAGTCCCGTAACCATCGGTCATATGCATTACTTAAAGCTGCATCACCTGGTGGACGATAAGATTCATGCCCGCTCTACCGGCCCGTATTCTCTGGTTACGCAGCAGCCTCTGGGCGGTAAGGCACAGTTCGGCGGTCAGCGTTTCGGTGAGATGGAGGTATGGGCGCTGGAGGCATATGGCGCTTCTTATACCCTGCAGGAGATTCTGACTGTGAAGTCCGATGATGTAATAGGCCGTGTAAAGACTTATGAGGCCATCATCAAAGGAGACAATATTCCTGAGTCGGGTATTCCCGAGTCCTTTAAGGTATTGCTGAAGGAGCTGCAGGCGCTGGGCCTGGATGTGAGAGTGCTTCGGGATGACCAGACCGAGGTGGAGATTATGGAGACCATTGATTACGGTGATACGGATTACCGCTATGAGATGGAGGGTGACCGTAAGTATGATGATTACGATAACGGCTCCTTAGGAGATATGGGCTATCAGACCCAGGAGTTCGATTCTGACAGCGGCGAGCTTGTCAATGCGGATGAGGAAGCCGAGGAGGATTTCGACGAAGAATTTGTTGAGGAATTCAGCGAAGAAGGCGAAGAGTTCTAAGAAAAATAGAAAGGGAGTGCCATAAATGTCAGAAACAAAGAATGAAGTTTATCAGCCCATGACATTCGATGCCATCAAAATCGGATTGGCTTCACCGGAGAAAATCCGGGAGTGGTCCCATGGAGAGGTATTGAAGCCGGAGACCATTAATTACAGAACCTTAAAGCCGGAGAGAGACGGCCTGTTCTGTGAGAAAATTTTCGGCCCCAGCAAGGATTGGGAGTGCCATTGCGGTAAATATAAAAAGATTCGCTATAAGGGCGTGGTTTGTGACCGATGCGGCGTAGAGGTTACCAGAGCCAGCGTGCGCAGAGAGCGTATGGGTCATATTGAGCTTGCTGCTCCGGTTTCCCATATCTGGTACTTTAAGGGTATTCCCAGCCGTATGGGCCTGATATTGGATTTGTCTCCCAGGGTTTTGGAGAAGGTGCTTTATTTTGCTTCCTATATTGTGCTGGATGCAGGCGAAACGAATCTGGAATATAAGCAGGTCTTGTCTGAGAGAGAGTATCAGGACGCCCGTGAGACCTGGGGGAATAAGTTTCGGGTAGGCATGGGCGCAGAGGCTATTAAAGAGCTTTTGCAGGCAATCGATTTGGAGACCGAGGCCGTGGAGTTAAAGACCGGCTTAAAGGAATCCTCCGGACAGAAGCGCGCCCGTATCATTAAGAGATTAGAGGTGGTGGAGGCTTTCCGTGGATCGGGAAACTCTCCCGAGTGGATGATAATGGATGCGATTCCCGTAATTCCGCCGGATATTCGTCCTATGGTACAGCTGGACGGCGGTCGTTTTGCCACTTCCGATTTAAACGACCTGTACAGAAGAATCATTAATAGAAACAATCGTCTGAAGAGACTGTTGGAGCTGGGAGCTCCCGATATTATCGTGCGCAATGAGAAGCGTATGCTCCAGGAGGCTGTGGACGCTCTGATTGATAACGGCAGAAGGGGCCGTCCCGTAACAGGGCCCGGCAACAGGGCACTGAAGTCTCTGTCTGATATGTTAAAGGGTAAATCCGGCCGCTTCCGTCAGAATCTGTTAGGAAAGCGTGTGGACTATTCCGGCCGTTCCGTTATTGTGGTTGGCCCCGAGCTGAAGATTTACCAGTGCGGACTTCCCAAGGAGATGGCTATTGAGCTGTTTAAGCCTTTTGTGATGAAAGAGCTGGTGGCAAAGGGCATCAGTCAGAATATTAAAAATGCCAAGAAGCTGGTGGAAAGACTGGATACCCAGGTATGGGATGTGCTGGAGGAGGTTATCAAGGAGCATCCTGTTATGCTGAACCGTGCCCCTACTCTGCACAGATTGGGCATTCAGGCCTTTGAGCCGATTCTGGTAGAGGGTAAGGCTATTAAGCTGCATCCGCTGGTATGTACGGCGTTTAATGCCGATTTTGACGGCGACCAGATGGCGGTACACCTTCCTTTGTCGGTAGAGGCACAGGCAGAGTGTCGTTTCCTGCTTTTGTCCCCGAACAATTTGCTTAAGCCTTCTGACGGCGGCCCTGTGGCTGTTCCCTCTCAGGATATGGTGCTGGGTATCTATTATCTGACCCAGGAGAGGCCGGGAGCTTTAGGGGAAGGCAAGTTTTTCAAGAATGTCAATGAAGCCATATTGGCATATGAGAATCAGGTTATTACGCTGCACTCCAGAATCACGGTGCGCGTGGAAAAGAAGAATGCAGAGGGAGAAATGGTCTGCGGCAATGTGGAATCCACGCTGGGACGCTTCCTCTTTAACGAGATACTGCCTCAGGATTTGGGCTTCGTAAACAGAGCGCTGCCCGAGAACTTCCTGAAACTGGAAGTGGATTTCCATGTGGGCAAGAAGGGCTTAAAGCAGATTCTGGAGAAGGTTATCAATACCCATGGCGCATCCAAGACCGCGGAGGTATTGGATGATGTGAAGGCAATTGGTTATAAGTATTCCACCAGAGCTGCCATGACGGTATCCATTTCCGACATGACCGTGCCTGAGAAGAAGCCGCAGATGCTGGCTGACGCGCAGGCTACCGTAGATAAGATTTCCGCTAACTATCGCAGAGGACTAATTACGGAGGAGGAGAGATACCGCGCCGTTGTGGAGACCTGGAACGAAACTGATAAGGAGCTGACAGAGGTGCTGCTGGCCGGCCTGGATAAGTATAACAACATCTTTATGATGGCTGACTCCGGAGCCCGTGGCTCGAATCAGCAGATTAAGCAGCTGGCCGGTATGCGTGGTCTGATGGCGGATACCACAGGCCGTACCATTGAGCTGCCGATTAAGTCAAACTTCCGTGAAGGGCTGGATGTACTGGAGTATTTCATGTCCGCACATGGCGCCCGTAAGGGTCTGTCCGATACCGCTCTGCGTACGGCTGACTCGGGATATTTGACCAGACGAATGGTGGATGTATCTCAGGAGCTGATTATTCGTGAGGTTGACTGCTGCGCAGACAAGGATGAAATTCCCGGCATGGTGGTTAAAGCCTTTATGGACGGCAAGGAGACCATCGAGGGTCTGAAAGACAGAATCACCGGAAGATATTCCTGCGAGACGATTTATGATAAGGATGGCAATATGATTGTGAAGCGCAATCATATGATTACCCCCAGCCGCGCGGCAAAGATTATAAGCGTGGGCGTAGATGAAAAGGGTGAGCCTGTGGAAGCTGTAAAGATTCGTACGATTTTGACCTGCCGTTCCCATGTAGGTATCTGTGCGAAGTGTTACGGCGCAAACATGGCTACCGGCGAGGCTGTTCAGGTGGGCGAGGCCGTGGGTATTATTGCCGCACAGTCCATTGGTGAGCCCGGTACACAGCTGACTATGAGAACCTTCCATACCGGCGGTGTGGCAGGTGATGATATCACACAGGGTCTTCCCCGTGTAGAGGAGCTTTTTGAGGCAAGAAAACCTAAGGGACTTGCGATTATCGCTGAGTTCTCCGGTAAGGCCGAGATTAAGGATACCAAGAAAAAGCGTGAGGTGGTAGTCTCTAATGAGGAGACCGGTGAGACCAAGGCATATTTGATTCCCTATGGTTCCCGCATCAAGATTATGGACGGTCAGATGATAGAGGCCGGTGATGAATTGACGGAAGGAAGCGTCAATCCGCATGACCTGCTGAAAATTAAGGGGATTCGCTCCGTGCAGGATTATATGCTGCGCGAAGTACAGCGTGTATATCGTTTGCAGGGTGTTGATATTTCCGACAAGCATATCGAAGTGATTGTGCGTCAGATGTTGAAGAAGGTTCGTATTGAAAATAACGGAGATACGGAGTTCCTTCCGGGAACATTGGTGGATGTGCTGGATTATGAGGATATGAACGCAGAATTGATTGCACAGGGCAAGGAGCCCGCAGAGGGCAAGCAGATTATGCTGGGTATCACCAAGGCAGCGCTGGCAACGAATTCCTTCCTGTCCGCGGCGTCCTTCCAGGAGACCACAAAGGTTCTGACAGAGGCCGCTATCAAGGGTAAGGTTGACCCCCTGATTGGCTTGAAGGAGAATGTTATCATCGGTAAGCTGATTCCGGCAGGTACGGGTATGAGAAGATACCGTGATACCCGTCTGAGCACGGATGATATGCAGATGCTTCAGTTTGATGATGGTTTTGAGGAGGATACAGAGCTTTCCTTCGACGAGCCTGGGATGACGGAAGATTTTTCTGAGATGCTTGATGAGGAGGAAGCCGTAGAGGCAGATGAGGAATTGCTGGAGGCCTCCGCAGAGAGCTATTTATAAATGGATTGAGAAGGGCACAGTTATATTTGCTGTGCCCTCTATTTTCGATGGGAGGGTATTATAAATGAAGGTTTTGGTTACCGGCGTGAAAGGGCAGCTGGGGTATGATGTGGTAAAAGAGCTGGAAAACAGAGGCATAGAAGCGATAGGCGTTGACATCGAAGAAATGGATATTACCGATGGAGACAGTGTGCCCCGGGTAATCGGACAGGCAGCGCCCGATGCGGTGATTCATTGCGCGGCGTATACGGCCGTTGATGCCGCTGAGGAGAACGAGGAGGCATGCCGCAGAGTAAATGCCCGGGGAACAGCCAATATTGCCGGAGTTTGTAAGGAATTAGGCTGCAAAATGATTTATATCAGTACGGATTATGTGTTCGGAGGAGAGGGAGAAAGGCCCTGGGAGCCTGAAGACGAGAGAGCGCCTCAGAGTGTATACGGTCAGACCAAATATGAGGGAGAACTGGCGGTACAGAGTATGCTGGAAAAATATTTTATTGTCAGAATTGCCTGGGTATTCGGTCTGAACGGCAAGAATTTTGTGAGGACCATGCTGAATCTGGCTAAGACGAGGGATACGCTAATGGTGGTAAACGACCAGTTTGGCTCGCCGACCTATACTTACGATTTGGCAAAGCTGTTGGCAGATATGGTGCAGACGGACAAGTACGGCGTTTATCATGCCACCAATGAAGGCGTCTGCAGCTGGTATGAATTTGCCTGCGCCATCTTTGAGAAGGCTGGTATTTCCATGGAAGTGCTTCCCGTGACGTCGGCAGAATACGGGGCGAAGGCAAAACGCCCCATGAACAGCAGGATGAGTAAGGAGAAGCTGACGGAAAACGGCTTCCGGCGGCTGCCGACCTGGCAGGATGCCCTGGAGAGATATCTCGCAGCGCTGAAACAGGAGAAGAAAATATAAAATTCTTATTGACAATGCATTTGCAAGCAAGTATACTAATTTAGTGTGCGTGTAAATGCATTGTTTTTTATACAAAAATGTGCAGCGTGCGCATGAATCATGAAAAACATTTTATAATAAGAAAGAGGTGAAACAGAATGCCAACATTTAACCAGTTAGTAAGAAAGGGACGTCAGACCTCTGTAAAGAAGTCTACAGCACCGGCTCTCCAGAAGGGTTATAACTCTCTTCACAAGAAAGCGACAGACGTTTCTGCTCCCCAGAAGCGCGGTGTATGTACTGCTGTTAAGACAGCAACTCCTAAAAAGCCTAACTCAGCGCTCAGAAAGATTGCCAGAGTACGTCTTTCCAACGGAATTGAAGTGACAAGCTATATTCCCGGTGAAGGCCACAATCTGCAGGAGCATAGCGTAGTACTGATTCGCGGCGGAAGAGTAAAGGACTTGCCCGGTACCAGATATCACATCATCCGTGGTACTTTGGATACTGCAGGCGTTGCCAACAGAAAGCAGGCCCGTTCCAAGTACGGCGCTAAGAGACCTAAGGAAGCAAAGAAATAATTTGCATTTGTGTTAGGAGAACTTTGGTCCACAAAAACGAAACTAAGAAAAGTGTTGGAATTCTGCAGCGAATATCGTATGTATTCGCTTGATACAGCACGAACACTTGGGGAAACACATGTGAGTACCGATGATTTAACGCATTTATAATTGTTAAGGAGGGAAGAACCGTGCCACGTAAAGGACATATTCAGAAAAGAGACGTATTGGCAGACCCTATGTACAACAATAAGGTAGTTACCAAGCTTATCAACAACATTATGCTGGATGGTAAGAAGGGCGTAGCTCAAAAGATTGTGTACGGGGCGTTTGCAAAGGTAGAGGAGAAATCCGGAAAGCCTGCTCTGGAGGTATTTGAACAGGCAATGAATAATATTATGCCCGTACTGGAGGTAAAGGCCAGACGTATCGGTGGTGCTACCTATCAGGTACCTATCGAGGTGAGAGCTGAGAGGCGTCAGGCTTTGGGCCTGAGATGGCTTACCATGTTCTCGCGTAAGAGAAGTGAGAAGACCATGGAGGACAGACTGGCTAACGAAATCCTTGATGCCGCCAACAATACTGGTGCAGCCGTTAAGAGAAAAGAAGATATGCACAAAATGGCAGAGGCAAACAAGGCTTTCGCACATTACAGAT
>JAMOZS010000026.1 GCA_023667765.1 Roseburia sp.
GACGGATAGAGAATATATCAGGGGCTATATAGAGTATTTCCGAAGCATCGGTTATTTGAAGGTATGAGAGGAAAGGTCATTCTTCTTTCTATCGTTTTTTCCTGCTGGATTTATAAGCGTTAGGGAGGCTCTTGTACGCAGGACTGCGGATGCATATCTTCTGCGGCTTGCAATAAGAGCTTTCCCATAGTGTTTACAGAAATGAATGTTAGTAAAGTGGAGCTTACTAAAAAAAGTGTGGAAAAACGTCATATTGTGATTGCTTGATAAGGAAAAGTGTGCTATGATTTGAACGTGGGAAACCATAGAGCCGGGCGGCTACCCCCCCTTTCGGAGGGGCTAACCCTCCAGACGAAAGAAAGGAGGGTGTTGTCAATGATGATTACATATTCTGATTTAGTTCAGACTGGAATATTCATTGTTGCCCTGATTGGATTATGTTACACCATTTTCAGGGGAAAACGAAAATAGCCGCCACTATTCACAGTAGTGACGGCCGACGCTGTAAAGCGTTGAGTTAATTCACTGTTTGAGGGTAGCCGATTCTATGGCTTTCCCTTTTATGTCTATAATATAGCATATCCGGCAGCAGAGCGCAAGAGAAAAACTCATGTGTGAATCAACCTATTATAAAAGTAACTTTATTTTAGAATGAAAGCGGAAGAATATTTAAAACAAGTGCTAAATCTTTAAAAACGGGTGAATTAGCAAATTTTTCTTGTTATTTTTACCGGAATGTGATAGAGTACTAATGTACAGGCCTTGGGGGTATAGCTCAGTTGGGAGAGCGCTTGCATGGCATGCAAGAGGTCGTGGGTTCGAATCCCATTATCTCCATGAAGATGAAAAGCTCCGACAGCAGTCGGAGCTTTTTTATGCACAGGCCCGCATATGGAATTTTGTTGCTTCGCAATATGCGGGCCGCGTGCGAGTAGGGAGAAAATCTCCCCTACTCGATTATCATAGGAAATACGGTGTTACTGTGAAGCGATAAAGTATATGAATTTCCTATGATATAAAAAATAGGATGCGCACTTGTGCGAAGGGAAATATGCCGCCAAAGCGGCAGAATGAGAGGACTTATGAAGATTATGCATACGGCTGATTTGCATATCGGCAAAAAGTTGTTTGAACATTCTCTGATGGAGGATCAGAAATATATCCTGGGGCAGATGACGGAACTTGCGATTTCGGAGCAGGTGGATGCGGTGGTAATAGCGGGTGATGTCTATGACAGGCCGATTCCGTCTACGGAAGCGGTGGAGGCGCTGGATGCCTTTCTGACCGGGCTGATTCAGAAGGGGATTCAGGTGTTTTTAATAAGCGGTAATCATGATTCACCGGAGCGGGTGGCCTTTGCGGAACAGATTCTGGAAAAGCAGGGATTATATATAGCAGGAAATTATGAAGGGGGTTTGAAGCAGGTGGTACTGGAGGACGAGCATGGCCCCATCCATTTTGTTTTAATGCCCTTTGTAAAGCCGGCGGTCACAGGGTGCGGTACCCTTTCGGAGGCGGTGGAGGAGATGCTGGGACATTGTCCTATGACCTTTGATTTGGGGCGGCGTTATGTGCTGGTGGCCCATTATTTTGTCACGGGAGAGGGGGGAGAACTGCCGGAGCTTTCTGATTTTGAGACGGATGTAAACGTGGGAGGGCTGGATAGTGTGCCGGCGGCATATTTTAGAGGCTTTTGCTATACGGCGCTGGGGCATCTTCACAGGCCGCAGCAGGTAGGCCGGGGGCAGGTATACTATGCGGGTTCGCCACTGAAATATTCTTTCAGTGAAGCCAATACGGATAAATCTGTAAATATTGTGGAGCTGGGCCGTTTCGAGGTGTCGGTGCGCCGGGTGCCCTTAAAGCCTATGAGGGAGCTTCGCTGTGTGAAGGGGCGATTGTCGGAATTAATCAGCGAGGAGGTTCGGGCGCTGCAGGGGGAGGGCAGAGAGGATTATTTACAGGTGACTCTGACAGATACGGAGGAGCTGATAGACCCCATGAGTACCTTACGGAGCGTCTATCCCAATGTGCTGAATCTCCAGTTCCAGCGGCGGGAGCAGGAGACAGGCAGGGTATCCGAAGGAGGACTTTCTTTGGAAAGAAAGGAAATCGGGCAGCTGTTTGGGGAGTTTTATGAGCTGTTAAGGGGGGAGCCTCTGGATGAGAACAGGCAGGAGATTGTCAGAGAGGCCGCAAGGCTGGCGAAAGCGGAGCCGGAGGAGGAGCCGGGATGAGACCGAAGAGATTGATTCTATGCGCATGGGGGCCTTATCGGGGAAGGCAGGAGATAGATTTTACCGGTTTTGAGGATAAGGGGATCTTTTTAATCTCCGGAGCTACCGGCGCAGGAAAGACGACGATTTTTGATGCGATAACATATGCGCTGTACGGGGCCTTAAGCGGTGAGAGCAGGGATAAGGAGCGAGGCAGCGTGCGCAGCGATTTTGCCACGCCGAAAGAGGCTACCTTTGTGGAGCTATTGATGGAGCATGGGGGGAAAGAATACAGGATTATCAGGAATCCGGAATATCTGCGTCCAAAGAAGCGGGGGAAGGGAAAAGACAGTGTTTCTGAGGACGGAGGGAATGCAGGGAAAAAGGCTTCCGTGATACTTACAAAGGAAAAGGAGAATGCTGTTTTGTATGCCCCGGAGGGCAGGGTAATAGAAGGAGTGAGGGAGGTGAATGCCGCCCTGCTGGAGCTGTTGGCGTTGGATTATCAGCAGTTTAAGAAGATATCCATGATTGCCCAGGGGGAGTTTGCCAGAATGTTGGTGGCGTCCCCCAGAGAAAAAACGGCAATTTTCAGAGAAATCTTTGGAACGGGGGTCTGTGAGCGCTTTACCCGGGAACTGGGCATACGGGCAAGGGCTTTAGGGACGCAGGTAAACGCTCATAAGGCCAGACTGGAGGAGGATATACGCCAGTTAGCCAAAGGAATGGAAAAGGGGCTTTGGCCCCGGGAGACGGAGGAAGAGCTGGGAGCCTGCATTGTAGAGGAATATTGGGATTATGAGAGGATTTCCCGATGCCTTTTGCAGATGGAGAAGCAGGCAAAGGAGCAGGGCAGGCGTCAGGAACTGGCCTTTAAAGAATGGGATGTGTCTATGGAAAAGCTGAGCGCAGAGCTGCAAAGGCAGAGGGAGGTTCATGAGAGGCTTGTCCAATATGCCGAAGCAAGACAGGAGGAGGAGCGCCTGTCCGGTATGCTGGATATTTATCAGGAGAAGGAGAACCGTTATAAGCTGGCGTTGAGGGCTGCGCGGGTGGAGGGAAGCTGGGTGGAAAAGGAGCAGGTTGAAGCCCAGCTGAAAAAAAGGCTTGAGATTCTGGAGACGGCGGTTAAAGACAGGCAGGAGCTGGAGCAGGAGAAGGAGGAGCTGACCCGGGTGACAGCTCTGGCGGACAGAATATCCGGGCTTCTGCTTTTGGCTAAGGAGAGGCAGGCACTGGAGGAGGAGCATAAGGAGCTTACAGAGGAGTTAAAGGAGCTGGATAGGGATTTCTCACAGGGGCAGCAGGAATACCTGGAACAGGAGAGGCTTTATCAGGTGCATAAAGCTGCGTACGAGAAGGAGGAGCATAAGCGTAAGCTGGCGGCCATCGGTCTGGCGGCAGAGCTTTTGCGGGAGGGGGAGCCCTGTCCGGTCTGCGGCTCCCTGCTCCATCCTGCGCCCGCCCGGATTCAGGAAAAGCCTCTGTCGGAGGAAGAGCTGCAGAAGAAAAAGCGAGGGCTTTTGCAGGAGGAGAAGGCGTTGCAGAGCCTTCATAGCAGTACGATTGAAAAAAAGACACAGCTGGAGTTAAAGCAGTCTCAGAGGGCGAAGCTTTGGGAGGAGTTTGAGGACAGGAAGGCGAGGCTTTTACAGGAGGAGCATCCCCTGTGCCTTTTGTATTTACAGATGCCGGTTTTAGAGGCCTCGGAAAAGCTAAAGGCACAGTGTGCGAGAGCCCAGGAATTGGAGGGGCTGCTGGGGGAGAAAAGACAGCAGGAGTATCTTACATCAGAAGAGGTCAGGCAGCTGAAAGAGGAGCATAAGCTATTGCAGGAGAAGCTGGATAGAGAGCTGAGAGAGCAGGGCTTTGGGGACGACGAGGCCTATCGGGCGGCAAAGCTTGGAGCGAAAGAATGTGAAAGCCTGCAAAGAGAAATGATGGATTACTCCAACCGAGTCAGCGCCAATAGGGAATTATGCGCCCATTTAAAGGAAAGCTGTCAGGATGAGGAGCCGGCGGATTTAGAGGAGCTTCAGAACCGACTGGAGGAGCAGAGGGAGCGGAGGGCCGAATGCATGGAGAGACAGCGTCTGTGGGACAGACAGTTGGCCGAGGTGAGGAAGCTGCGCCGTATGATGAAGGAGAGGCTTGCGGCTATAGAGGCGGACAGTGGGACGTATGGTTATGTGAAGGATTTGGAGAATATGGCAAACGGCAATAATTCCCGCAGACTGGTATTTGAGCAATATGTGCTGGCAGGATATTTTGAGGAAATCTTAAGGGCGGCGAACCTGCGCTTTGGGAAAATGACTGCCGGGCGCTATGAAATGTCCCGGGCGGGAGAGGTATCCGACGGCAGAACCAAGGATAGTCTGGAGATTCAGATTATGGATTATTATACCGGTAAATATCGTTCGGTGCGTACCTTGTCCGGGGGAGAGTCTTTTAAAGCGTCTCTGTGCCTGGCTCTGGGAATGAGCGATGTGATTCAGGCTGCAAACGGCGGTATCCGGGTGGATACGCTGTTTGTGGACGAGGGCTTTGGGGCGCTGGACGAGGAGAGCCTGGACCAGGCCTGTGACGCCCTGATGGGATTGGTGGAGAGCAATCGTCTGATTGGAATTATTTCCCATGTGCCTCAGCTGCGGGAACGTATTGATAAACAGTTGTTGATAGAAAAAACCAGTAGTGGAAGTTTTATCAGAGATGGTGTATACTAAGGAAGAACTGATGAAAGCAGCTATTCCTTAGAGCCTCCGGCGGATGTACACGGATGGCATACAGGGCTGGCAATAGGGCTAAGATTTGAATTTTTAAGGATGATGAATGAAGCGTATGAAATATATTTTAAGAGTGGCGAAGCGGCTGCTTCTGACGGGATTGCTTGCGGCGGCGATATTCGGTATTTCGGCCTGCAACAGGGAGGAAGGCGGCACAAGAGTCATTTTTACCTCAGGTCCCGGAAAGGATGAGGTATTCCGTATCGGCGACGAGGTGTGCAATGTGCCGGAGCTGATGATATATCTTACCACGACCCAGAATCAATATGAAAGCGTTTACGGGGAGGAAATCTGGAACACTTCGTTGAACGGTGTGACCTTGGAGGAGAATGTAAAGGAAACGGTATTGGAGAAGGCGGCGCAGATAAAGACCATGTATCTTCTGGCGAAGGATAAGGGGATTACTCTGGATGCAGCTGAGGAGGAGAAGATATCCCAGGCGGCAGGAGAGTATATGCAGGGCCTTAGCGAGAAGGAGCAGGAGCTTTTACAGGCAGACAGAGAGCTGATAGAGAAGCTTTATCGGGAATATGCTATGGCCAACAAGGTCTATAAAGAGATTATCCGGGATATCAATCCCGAAATCAGCGACGACGAGGCCCGGACGATTACGGTGCAGCATATTTTGTTTCGCACTTACAGCCGTGACGGAAGCGGCGTTCGTGTGGCGTTTGAGGGGGATGCAAAGCAGGCGGTCTATAAAAAAGCGCTTCAGATACGGGAACTGGCGGTAGACGGGGAGCATGATTTCTCGGAGCTTGCGTCCCGCTACAGTGAGGATACCGTGATTACCTATTCCTTTGGCAAAGGCGAGATGGACGAGGCCTTTGAGGAAGCGGCATTTATGCTGGAGACAGATGAAATCAGTCCGGTGATAGAAAGTGAAAGCGGGTATCATATCATTAAATGTCTGAATACCTTTAACAGGGAGGAAACGGATACCAATAAGTTAAAGATAGTGGAAGAGAGGCGAAATGAGGCCTTTGGCAGAGAATATGACGAATTTGTAAAAAATCTGGCCCGTAGATTGAATGATGAGGTATGGGACGGGATAACTTTGTTTCGGGATAAGGAAGTGACTACACAGAATTTTTTTACGATTTACGATCAATATTTCAGGACCAATACGCTGTAGCGCCAGGAATGTCTATCCTGGGTTTAGAAAAATTTTAGAAATCGGGGAACCCTTGTAAAATCGGGGTTTACAGAGAATTATTAGCACTCATATTAAATGAGTGCTAATTTTGCCTTGACATTTATTTTTTGCCGTTTTAAACTCATATTTATGAGAGACAGATACCTGATTTTGTCAGGCAAAACGAATAGAAGAAAGGGATGTGATAAAGATGGCAGCAAAGAGCGGCAGTTTATCGATTAACAGTGAAAACATATTTCCAATTATTAAGAAGTGGCTGTATTCCGACCATGATATTTTTTACAGGGAGCTGATTTCCAATGGCTGTGATGCAGTAACGAAATTAAAAAAGCTGGATATGATGGGAGAATATTCTCTGCCGGAGGGTTATAAGGCCAAGGTGGAGGTGATTGTGAATCCCGAGGAAAAGACGCTGGTTATTATCGATAACGGTCTGGGTATGACCGCTGAAGAGGTGGAGGAATATATCAATCAGATAGCTTTCTCCGGCGCAACGGATTTTATTGAGAAATATAAGGACAAGAGTAATGCGGACCAGATTATCGGACATTTCGGTCTGGGCTTTTATTCCGCTTTTATGGTGGCTGACGAGGTGCATATTGACACCCTGTCTTATAAGGCCGATGCAAAGCCGGTTCACTGGGAGTGTGACGGCGGCACGGAGTTTTCCATGGAAGAGGGCGATAAGACGGAGGTAGGTACGAAGATTACCCTGTTCTTAAACGAGGACTGCCTGGAGTTTTGTAACGAGTACAAGGCCCGAGAGGTGATTAAGAAGTATTGTTCCTTTATGCCTACGGAAATTTATCTTTCCAAAGCGGATACCAAGGAAACACAGATTATTAAGGCGGACGAGAAACTGGATACGGATGTGGTACTGGAGGAGATTCATCCGGAGCCCAAGAAGGCGGAGGACGGTTCCGTCATAGAGGGAGAGACGCAGGGAGAGGAGAAGCTTAAGATTCAGAAGCGCCCGGAGCTTTTGAATGAGACAAGGCCTCTTTGGACAAAGCATCCCAATGACTGTACCAAGGAGGAGTATCTGGAATTTTATCGCAAGGTATTCCAGGATTATAAGGAGCCCTTGTTCTGGATTCATTTGAATATGGATTATCCCTTTAATCTGAAAGGTATTCTGTATTTCCCCAAGATTAATATGGAGTATGAATCAATCGAGGGAACGATTAAGCTGTACAATAATCAGGTATTCATTGCCGACAATATCAAGGAAGTTATTCCGGAATTTCTGCTTCTGTTAAAGGGGGTTATCGACTGTCCTGATTTGCCGCTGAATGTGTCCAGAAGTGCCCTGCAGAACGACGGATTCGTAAAGAAAATTTCAGAGTATATCTCCAAGAAGGTGGCGGATAAGCTTTCAGGCATGTGTAAGACCGAGAAGGAGGAGTATGATAAGTATTGGGATGATATCAGTCCCTTTATCAAATTCGGCTGTCTGAAGGATGATAAGTTCTGTGAGA
The DNA here is from genome assembly GCA_023667765.1 of Roseburia sp. Classification (GTDB taxonomy): domain Bacteria; phylum Bacillota; class Clostridia; order Lachnospirales; family Lachnospiraceae; genus Acetatifactor. Next base: position 7,634 of record JAMOZS010000026.1, read on the forward strand.
AGATGAACGACTATATTCTGTTTAAGAATTTGGAGGGTAAGTATCTGACTTTGCCCGAATGTCTGGAGACGAAGCCTCTGGAGGAGCAGACTGAGGCCGGCGGCGCCCCGGAGGAGAACGGTGAGAAAGCGGAGGCCGGCGGTGCCGTTGACGAAAACGGCGAAAAGGTGGAAGCCGAGGTAGTAGAAGAAGGCGGCGCAGGCTCAGAGAAGGAAGCCGAAGAAGCACAGGATTCGGAGGAAGAGGAGAAGAAGGAAAAGATTATTTACTATGTCACCGATGAACAGCAGCAGAGCCAGTACATTAATATGTTCAAGGCGGCAAAGATGGACGCTGTTATCCTGACCCATAATATAGACCAGCCTTTTATCTCACAGCTGGAATCCAAGAATGAGGGCATTAAGTTCCAGAGAATCGATGCGGATGTAACAGATGCCTTTAAGTCCAAGACCTCTAAGAAGGCTCAGGAGGAGTTTGAGGAACAGGCTAAGGTGATAACGGAGCTTATGAAGAAGGCTCTGAAGAACGACAAGATTACCGTTAAGGTGGAAAAGCTGAAGAATAAGAAGATTTCTTCTATGATTACGCTGTCCGAGGAGAGCAGGCGTATGCAGGATATGATGAAGATGTACGCTATGCCTGGAATGGATATGGGAGGCTTCGGCGGAGAGGGCGAAACTTTGCTGCTTAACGCAAACCATCCTCTTGTGCAGTACGTGACCGAGCATCAGGACGGTGAAAATGTGAAGATGATTTGCGAGCAGCTCTATGATTTGGCGAAGCTTCAGCATGCCCCTCTTGCTCCCGAGGCTATGACCCGTTTCATCGCGCGGAGCAATGAGATTATGCTCTTGTTGGCAAAATAAGGGACGGGACTATAGTCGGTACAGAGAAAGAGGACCGGCCAGGATGTTTCGGGAGACGAAAAGGGAGCTGTCCGGGCGTACCTCCACATGCCATTTGACCAGTGTGATGGCAGCATTTTCTATTTCAATGCAGGTGATGCAGCGGGGATGGACACAGCTGCCGGTATTAAAATAGCGTGTTTCGGAATCCCCCAGCATGGGGCGATGGGTGTGCCCCGTTATCAGGTAGCAGTTGTTTTTTATGGCCCATCCGGAGAGTCGTTTTTCACTTCTCTGCCTGCGGCGATAATTTTTGGCGGCGCTGGTAGGGTCCAGAACGCCCATTTGCTCAAGCGATTTCCACAGATAGCGCACCAGAAAGCGGGATAGCTTCCAGAGAGTGGAGTTGAGCAGATCCGCCTGATGCCCGTGGGTCAGATATAGCTCCAGACAATGGGGTGTTGTGCGCGGACTCCCAGAGCCGCCCGGGGCACAATGGCAGAACTTCAGGACCAGACCGCTGTAATGGGGTTGTTCACGGCTGTATTTCATGGCGTGGTCGTGATTCCCATAGATTTGATAGAGTCGGTTTTCTTTTCGGAAAAGGGAGAGCAGACAGAATACATCACTGTGAATCTCCTGAATGGCGGCGAGACTGCGGTTTTCCCACAGTTCGTCGCCGTCTCCGAGCTCAACATACAGAAAGCCGTTGTTATAATAATGGCGAAGCGCTGCGAGGTACAAATTCTGATTCTTTAAAAAGTTATCGTTGGAATTGCCGATTCCCCGATGACAGTCGCTAATCAGCACAATCTTTGAACGGGGCCGCAGCGCCAGTACAGGCGCATTGCAAAAGCTCTTATTCAGTCTTTTTTCATAGCTTGCTTTCATGTCGCTCTCCTTTTTTTCTTTTAAATATCCGGCGGTATCATGACAGATGGCTTTTGTATATTAGTGTTTTTTACAGGTACGATTGCATTTACGACAGCTCTTTTGATGGCATTTCCTGCGTTTTTTGTTACGGAAGATGCGGCGGAACACAGACGGCAGGAAGAAGTACAGGCAGAGCAGGCGGTCTATGCTGGAGCAGAAGGGTTTTGTCACCCACAAAAACAGTCGGCAGAGGGACCTGTTTTTCCATTGGCTGAAACGGCAGAAAAATCTCTGCAGGAAAGGAAGTCGGCAGGAGGTGCAGCTCTCAAACAGAAGCTGAACCTGCAGACCGTAGACCTGGAAGGAGAGATTATCCTGCTTCTGCAAAGCATTTGTAAAGGCATTCAGCATCTCTGCATTGGGGAAGGTAATACAAACCTGCATGGACAAATCCCGGGGCTCACTGTATTTTCCCATATGGAAGATGGTGAGCCACCAGTGTCGTCTACAAAGCTGGGATATCTGACAGCCGTTGCGGAAAAGACGAATGGATATGGGAAGCATTTCGACGTCCTCTACACTGTGGAACAGAGCAGTTTTCTGCCAGATGGTAGAGACCAGAGAGTCCGCCTTATAGATTCCCACCTCGCATCCCAGATTGATGCCGTATTGGCCCTTCCAGAGCTCAATCAGCCATGTGCGCTCCTGGTAGTCAAAGTAAATGGGCAGACAGTCAAAGACCATATGAAAGTGGGAAGCATAGCGGTCGAATAGCGCCGTGTAGCCGAAGGTGCGTTGAGGCGCGTCGATGATGGTGGAAAAGACGTCCTGGGAGGGGTCATAGCAGTAACCGAAGGGCTCGATGAGAGGCTCCAGGGTATCGCACTTTTCCTCGCAGGTCATATTGCATAGTATTTTGCGGATTTTTTTCTTTCGGAATCTAAAAAAAAGATAGAAAATCAGGACGAAGATTAGAAGGCATCCGATAAACAGATACATGCTGTTTCTCCATAAATGTTTTCTATATTTTATGTTCGAGAGGATAATTGGTCACTGATTTCTCCTATTTTCGTCATTTTTCTCACAGTTTGATTTCAAGGTGGGCTGTGTTTTTGACTGACGGATAAGGATGGCATGAGAGCGCACAAAGCTGTCACCTGCGCAGACAAATGAGATTTTCTTAATGTTCCGGATATCATCAGCAATTTCGGGACAGGATGTCCCGAAAAGCCCGACCTGAGCCACGATGGCGAATGTCGGGCGGTTGCGTGAACAGCTATAATTCTATCGGAACATTTAGAAAATCCATTTGATGGAGCAGACAGCGTGTGCGCTTTCATGCCATTCATAAGTTGCCGAAATATACATTCTCACCAACAGCTGGCCACTATAGTGGCAACTTATTTCTGCATGGCTGAACTGTTACAAATTGCTTTAAGGGGAGTGCGTATTCTATTGACAAAGGTAAGAGGGGAGGAGTATACTTTAAAAAGTTAGCCTATACTAACCGGAGGAGGGTAGACGCATTTGTTAAAACACAGAGTTATGCAGCAAAGGAGAAGAAAACCGGGAAAGATTGGGAAATGACCGGGAAAGACCGGATAGGGAAGGAGAAATTACGATATGATAACAAGAATACTGTTGCTTACGGCATTTGTCGGACATATTATCTGCTGGGTGAGCGATTTGCTTCTGATATATGCTCCCGGCGGGAGATTCCGCTTTGATTGTATGGATAATAATGAAAAAATGTCAAAGGTATTTGAGGGGATGCCGTTAAAAAGGCCGCTGGCTTCCATGCTGCTTGGGTTGCTTGCACTTATGATGTCCTTTGGCGGTTATCTCGGCCTATATGAATGGATAAAGCAGTTTTCCGTCCCCTGTGCCGCAGTCATAATAGTATCCGCAGTACTGTTTTTCATTCCGGTGGCGGCACATCATGTGTTTTGCGGTACGGTTGAATGGTTTTACATACGTCTGGGAAGAACGGAAGAAGCCAGAGAGGCGGTATTGGATTTCTTCAAAAAGACCTCTGTCACAATGTATGTCTGCTATTTGGGATTGCTGGTTTCTGCGATAGCTCTTTTCATAGCTATTGTTACGGGGAATACATCCCTTCCTCAGTGGAGCTGCCTGTTTAATGTTATCCCGCTTTATATTGCGTTTGCGCTGTTTAAAGCGCCGGGAGCAGGGAATCTTGCGGGAGGGGCTATGTTTTTGGGACTTTTTCTACTGATGAGGTAAAGGGATGGAAGGATGAAGCTCTGTTATTGACAGTATTTTTTACTCTGTGCTATACTGAGGAAGAAGAATCCCTTAAAGGATTCTTGGCGGAACGGGGATGGCACCCATTATAAAAAACAGCATGCCGCGTGATAGCTGGGAAAGGGGGAAGACACCCATAACAAAAAACATAACGGTAACAGATGAAAAAGGAACAATTATCGGCGCTACTTATCCTAAAAGGGCGAGAGGGCTGGTAAAGAATGGACGGGCGCTTTACGTGGACGACTGTACCATTCGATTGTCCGCGAAAGCGGTGCCGTCCGATGATAAATCGGAGGTAAATCAAATGAAATATATTATGTTTAATCCACGAAACTGGTCTATTTGCGAGGCGAATCAGCGACCTTTCTTTTCTCAGAATTCGTTTTTTAACGGTAGCCCTCAGACGCCGGCAGAACGCAGTTTTATGACTGATTTTGACGGAGGGCTTGTAGAGTGCTTTATGCTGGGAGGTTGGACGATTTCCTATGTGGAAATCGTATCCAAGCATTATGCGCTGATACCGGACGAGGAGTATTGCTTCGTGTTCTGGTTAAACGGAGGAGAGAATGACAGAAATGATGAAGTGTGTCAGCTCAGAATTGTTTTTTCAGGCGATGTCAGCTATGGCAATACATACAAATTAAACCGCAGTTATATCAAACCGCTTCTGCATTATCAGGGTTGGGAGCTGTATGCCATTACCTTTCAGACGCCAAAGGCGGAAGCCGATACGGATGCATCTATTGATACCATGTTCAGCTTTATAGCCGGAAATGCCCCCATGACGGTAAAGACGGCGAAGGAGCCGAAGGCATACGAGGCCTGGGAGGATACACCGGATGAATTTGCAAGGCAGCGGCCTCAACGGCATAATATTGTGTTTGAGGACGGCTGGCCATCCATAAACATGTATGGCGGTGATAAGTATTCTACCGAGATATTGCGTAAAAGGCAGAGTGCAGAAGAGGAACCGCTTCAGGAGCTAAAGAACTTCTGGGAGGAGCTGAATCGGCGTCATGCCGAATTGCTCAGACAATATCACCAGCAGGAGAAGGTTTATCGGGAATCCGGACAGGGTGATGTGTCGGGAGGCGAAGAACGCGGGAGTATCGAGACAGATTTTGCAGGTATTGGTGAAATTCTGTCAGAGTGTCAGGGGAAGTTGCGTAATCTTTTCCGGCAGGTTTCGGAAAGCCATAGGATGGCGGATGAGGATGCCTGGGAAGAGAGAAAGGATGAGCTGGAGGATGACATGAACGATATAGAAAGTGAGATGGATGAAGTAGAGTCCATGCTGGAGGATATCGTGGAGCGTTTGCAGGATTAGCCCGTCATTTTAAAACAGCATAAAAACAATACAGGCAGAGTCCTTTTTGGGAGGCTCTGCCTGTTCTTGTTTACATTACATATTTTTTTAATGTGGCTTCCACAGCGCCCGTGCCGCTTGACAGTTCCGCAAAATACGTTTTTACAAGCTCCGCCATACCGATGGCTGTTAAATCCACGCCGAATATCTTTTCATTTGATAAAAGAGTATCCAGTCCGCTTAAGTCCTTGGGAGTGTTTGACAGCTCATAATCCTTCACATAAGCGCCTGCCTTTTCCAGCAGAGGGTCAGCGCTGGGCGTAAAGGCATTGCCCTTATCATCTACCGCCATAAGATAACGAAGCCATCCTGCGAATACCAGAGGAATCAGCTTTAAATCCTCCGTTTTGAGAGAGGGTGATTTCTCGTATGCCTTGATGGTCTCACCGAAGCGGATAGCCAGCTTCTGGGAGGTGTCTGTGGCGATACGCTGAGGGGTGTCCGGCATAAAAGGATTGGGTATCCGTACATTTACGACCTGGTCAATGAACTCCTTCGGGTTAAGGATGCCGGGATTCACCACTACAGGAAGTCCTTCCTTATAGCCGATAGTCTCTACCATCTTTTTTAGCAGAGGATTCTTCATCTCTTCGGAAATCAGTGTGTATCCCAGCAGGCAGCCATAGATGGCCAGCGTGGTATGCAGGGGATTTAAGCAGGTGCAGACCTTCATTTTTTCCACCTTGTCGACGGTTTCCCGCTGGGTAAAGATGACGCCGCCTTGTTCTAAAGGAGGTCTGCCATTGGGGAAAGCGTCCTCAATAACCAGATACTCGCATTCCTCGGCGTTGACGAAGGGGGCAATATAAGTATTTTTGGAGGTGATGACAGGCTCCAGCTCTTCGATGCCGTCCGCTGCCAGCATGGCCTCCACCTTGGCATCGGGCCTGGGAGTAATCTTGTCAATCATAGACCAGGGGAAGGAGACCTTTGACGAATCCTCAAGATAAGAGAGGAAGCCCTTATCCGCCAAATCCCTTTCGCACCAGGCTTTGGCGAAGGCGCTGACAGCTCCGTAGAGCTTATCCCCGTTGTGGGAGCAGTTATCCATACTGACCATGGCAATGGGCAGAGCGCCGTTTACATAGCGATGGTACAAAAGGGAGACTACCTTTCCCAGATAGCTGTCAGGAGCCTCGGGCCCTTTTTCGAAATCAGCGGCAATGGCGGGAAGGAGAGTACCCTTTGCGTCGCTTATGGCATAGCCCTTTTCTGTGATGGTGAAGCTTGCCAGCTGCAGGGAAGGTTTCTCGAAGATTTCTTTCAGGCGGGAGTACTCCCTGGCATTTTTACTGTCTAAAATAAGGGATTCCATAATACTGCCCACCACGGTCTTTTCCACGGTATTATCTGCCTTCAGAGTGGCAAGGATGGTCAGATTGTCATGAGGACGGTTGCTCTTCTCGATAATCTCATAATCATAGCCCTCGGCGGCAATCAGCCCGGTATCCAGAATCCCTTTGTTTAACAGACCCTGAACGACATTTGCCTGAAATGCCCGAAAGATATTGCCTGCGCCAAAGTGAATCCAAATGGGTTTCTCGTAAGTATTTTTTTTAACCCTTTCATAATCAAAGGCGGGAAGCGCATAGCCGGCAGCCTCAAAGGCGGTGCGGTCTGCTTCCAGTCCTGCTAAAGTTAATTTCATGTTTTCCTCATTTCTGCGTTGCTTTTTGTATCGTTTTGGTTTGTGGATGCAGCGCGGACACAAACCTCAAATTATGCGTTCCTGTGCTGTTTCTCAATTGCCTCCCAGAGACCGTTTAAATAGGCGGCGCCCAGCGCTCTGTCATAAAGGCCGTATCCGGGCATGGCTACCTCGTCCCAAATCATACGGCCGTGGTCGGGACGGATAGGCCCCTCGAAGCCGATATCATACAGCGCCAGCATAATTTCATACATATCGAAGGTTCCATCGCTGGAAAGGTGCGCGGACTCCTCAAAATCCGTGGGAGAATTAAACTTCAGGTTGCGCACATGGGCGAAATGGATTCTGCCCTTCAGGGAGCGAATCATATCAGGCAGGTCGTTCTCCAGATTGGTGCCGTAAGAGCCGGAACAGAAGGTTACGCCGTTGTGGGGATTGTCTACCATTTTCATCATACGCAGAATGTTTGATTTATTAATAATGATACGGGGCAGACCAAAGACGCTCCAGGCCGGGTCGTCGGGATGAATGGCCATATTGATATCGTATTTGTCGCAGACGGGCATAATGCGCTCCAGAAAATACTTGAGATTCGCAAACAGCTTCTCGTCATCCACATCCTTATACATTTCAAACAGCTCCTTGATATGAGCCATGCGCTCAGGCTCCCAGCCGGGAAGAATACTTCCGTTGGCGTCGCCGGAAATGGATGCAAACATATCCTCCGGGTTCAGGGCGTCCACCGCTTCCTGGGTATATGCCAGAACAGTGGAGCCGTCGGGCCTTACTCTGGCAAGCTCGGTGCGAGTCCAGTCAAATACAGGCATGAAGTTATAGCATACCATGTGAATGTCGGCCTGCCCCAGGCGTTCCAGGGTAGTGATATAGTTATCGATGTATTGCTCCCGGTCGGGGGTGCCCACCTTTATGGCGTCATGTATGTTTACGCTTTCGATACCGGCCAGGGTAAGGCCTGCGTCCTCAATTTCCTTTTTCAGGGCAAGGATATCCTTCATTTCCCAGACCTCGCCGGGAGCGCTGCCATAGAGGGTGGAAATCACACCGGTTACGCCGGGAATCTGCCGGATTTGCTTCAAAGTAACGGTATCGTATTTGCTGCCGTACCAACGTAGTGTCATCTGCATGAAAAAGTCCTCCATTCAAAATATGATTTAGTTTGTTTTGACGTATCTATGCATATCATGCACAGCTGTCAGGAAGAATATGTGCGACGCCTCCAAAGTCCGAAAGAGCGAGACTGTCGACTTTCAGTATAATGGAAATTAAAATGAAGGAAAAGTATATATATTGCTGGAAATAGGGCGAAAATTGCGCGGGTATATTTTCGGAAAAGTCAGGGAAAATAGGAAGGAGACAGAAGCTTAGCATGCTTCGGAATGGAGAGAAAATGGGCAAAAAGATAAATTGGAATGAAGGCTGGAAATTTACAAAGGAGAAAACAGAAATCAGGGAGGGCGGCTCTGTGCTGGACAGCGGCAGCTGGGAAGAGGTAACGCTTCCCCATACCTGGAACGGAAGAGACGGTCAGGATGGAGGCAATGATTATTATCGGGGAACCGGTTATTATGTAAAGCCTTTGTCTAAACAGGAGGTAAGCTGCGCCCAGGAAGTGTATGTAGAGCTGGAAGGAGCCAATTCCTCGGCCTGGCTGTATGTAAACGGCAGAGAGGCGGGGCATCATCACGGAGGGTATTCTACCTGGCGGGTGAATATTACGGAATTTTTGGAGGAGGAAAATGAGATTCTGGTAGCGGTGGACAATGCCCCCAATGATTTTGTCTATCCCCAGATGGCCGACTTTACCTTTTATGGGGGTCTGTACCGAAATGTTTCCTTACTTTGCGTGTCGGGTACCCGGTTTGACCTGGATTATTTCGGAGGCTGCGGCGTGGAAATAAAGCCGCAGATTCAGGGAAAGGATGCGGAAGTGGACGTCATGGTGTGGCTTACCGGAGCGGACGGTTCGGAAACGCTGGAATATACGATTCTGGACGGAGAGGAAAAAATTGCTTTTGCGAGGGGTGACAGTGGGACACCCGGGGTGCGCATGACAATCCCTGACGTCCATCTGTGGCATGGAGTAAAAGATCCTCATTTGTATTGGCTGGAGGTGCAGTTAAAAAGGGACGGGGAGCAGTTGGATATGCGCAGGGTACGCTTTGGCTGCCGCAGCTTTGAAATCCATCCCGAGAAAGGGTTTCTTTTAAACGGAGAGAGTTATCCCCTGCGGGGGGTATCCCGTCACCAGGACAGACCGGACATCGGCAATGCGCTGTGCGAGGAGCATCACAGAGAGGATATGGAATTGATATGTGAGATGGGGGCAAATACCATTCGTCTGGCTCATTATCAGCATGACCAATATTTTTATCATCTTTGTGACGAGAAGGGAATGGTGGTCTGGGCAGAAATTCCCTATATTTCAAAGCATATGCCAAAAGGGGTGGAAAATACCATAAGCCAGCTGAAGGAGTTGATTGTTCAGAATATCAATCATCCCTCTATTGTGGTTTGGGGTCTGTCCAATGAGATAACCATGGGCGGAGGCTCCACTCCGGATTTGGTGGAAAATCACAGGATATTAAACAATCTAGCCCATGAGCTGGATGATACCAGAAAGACCGCCGTGGCTGTGGTTTCCATGTGCGATATGGATGAGGAATATCTGAAAATACCGGATGTGATTTCTTATAATCATTATTTCGGCTGGTATGGGGGAGACACCTCTATGAACGGGCCTTTTATGGATGAATTTCACGAGAGATATCCTGGAAAGCCAATCGGCATGAGCGAGTACGGCTGTGAAGCGCTCAACTGGCACAGCTCCCAGCCCGAGCAGGGGGATTATACGGAGGAATATCAGGCCTATTATCATGAGGAGCTCATAAAGCAGCTTTTTACCAGACCCTTCATCTGGGCAACCCATGTATGGAATATGTTTGATTTTGCGGCGGACGCCAGAGCGGAGGGCGGAGAGGACGGAATGAATCACAAGGGTCTGGTTACCTTTGACCGTAAATACAAAAAGGATGCTTTTTATGCGTATAAGGCATGGCTCTCCGAGGAGCCCTTTGTCCATATCTGCGGAAAGCGTTATGTGGAGCGGGTGGAGCCTGTCACCAAAGTGACGGTTTATTCTAATCAGCCGGAGGTGGAGCTGTATGCGGACAGCGTTCTGGTAGAGAAGAAAAAGAGCGAGGAGCATTTTTTCTACTTTGACGTACCCAACGAGGGGAAAACCAGGCTTCTTGCAAAGGCCGGGAGCTGTAAGGATGAGAGTGTCCTTCAGAGAGTGAAAACCTTTAACGAGGACTATCGTATGAAGGAGACCGGGGAAGTGTTGAACTGGTTTGAGATTACGGCGCCGGAGGGTTTTTATTCCATTCATGATAAGGTGGGGGATATTATGGAAACCGAACCGGGGAAGGCGTTGATAGAAGAGCTTCTGGTCAGAATGCTGCCGGGAGGCGGAGGGGAGAGCGAAAAAAAGGATGGAGCAAAATCCTCCGGTATGATGGGGATTCTGCCCGGCTTTACTTTGAAAAGACTCTTCTCTGTAATGGGAGCAGTCGGCGGGAAGGACAGACCCACGAAGGAGGAGCTGCTTGAAATCAATCAAAGGTTGAATCAAATTCGGAAAAAATAATTTTTTATAACAGGGCTGCCTTTGGCGGCCCTGTTTTGGGGTTTGGTAACAGCCTGGTCATAGGTGCCATGAGACTTGCGGGCGCAGGGGAATTTCGGCCGGGAAAAAATTGACATAAAACGAAAGGGTGAGGTATGATAATTTTAATATTTCGGGAGGAAGAGCACATGAAGGAAAACAGGCTGCGGCGGCTGGCGGCTACGGATGAACGCCAGTATATGATGAATGACAATTATGAGGTATATGAGAAACAGGGAGAGCCGTTGGGCGCCATAAGCTTCCATTACCACAATTTTTATGAAATCATCTATGTGCTGGAGGGTGAATATTCCTCCATGATTGAGAATCACACCTATCATTTACATAAGGGAGATTTCCTCCTGATAAATCAGAATGTCATGCATAAATATCATTACAGGGAAAATAAGCACGCTTCCTCCAAGCGGATTATCTTGTGGGTAACGGCACGAATGCTGGAGGATTTGTCTCAGGGGGATATGGATTTGACCGCCTGCTTTGGGGGTGGGGAGAATTGTGCCTGGCATTTCCCGGTATATTATGAGGAAATGCTGCGGGGGTATCTTTTGAAGCTGGCCATGTCGGAGCTGATAGAAGGGGAACTGCCCGGTGCGAAGCAGGTTTCGGACAGAGCGTATCTCAGTTTGTTTTTTGTGTATCTGAATCTTCTGTGCGGACGCCGGGAGTATTTGTTTCAGGACGAGAATGTGGTGGGCCATCCTTTGGTGGAGCAGGTCAACAGCTTCGTGGAGCAGCATATCAGAGAGGGTATTACCGTGGATGAACTTGCAGAACAAATTCACATGAGCAAGTATCATTTCCTGCGAAAATTCAAGGAGTTGACCGGTCTTACGGTGCATGCTTTTATCATTCATAAGAGGCTTATCAGAGCCTGCGAGCTTTTAAAGGAGGGACAGAGTATCTCGGAGGTTTACCAGAACACGGGATTTGCGGATTATTCCTCCTTTCTGCGGAACTTCAAGGAGGCTTTCGGAGTATCTCCGAGGAAATATCTGGACTATTATCCGGACGGAAGGAGCTAATGGCTTGCATCCCCGTTTTCGGCATATGAATCTGAGCTATTTAGAACTACGGCATAGGGCTAAGGAGGGCGCCTTACGGCGTCCTTTTTAGCCCGGCTCCGCGATTCTTGTAACGCCTACATAGATATCGGAAACTTCGTACCAGGTTGCATAGTCGGTAACCCCGGTTTGCGGGAGGTTGAAAATACCCTGGAAGGTGCGCACGGAGGCTGCGGTGGCAGGCCCGTAGATACCGTCCACGGTGATGGTAGGAATGGCAGGATAATTGCGGGCAATGCGGTTTAGCTGGGTCTGGAGCTGACGCACCTTGTCGCCGGTGGAGCCGATGGTTAAATCGTATCCGGGATAGGAGGAGGGGACGCCGGAAATAATCTCCGCAGTATTGATATACAAATCATTCCCGTAGTAATAGCGCAGAATTTCGATAGCGCTGTAACCCTCGTCCGCAAGATATCGGGAGCCCCACTGGCTTAAGCCGCTGCAGGTTACCCTTCTGCCGTCGCAGTAGGAGGTAAAGATGGGCTGGCGGACGCCGGGGCGGGACAGATAGTTGGCAAATACACTGTCCACCAGATAATCGATATTTTCAAAAATATTGCGCCCGTAAATCCATTTCTGGTCATAGGCGGTGGAAGAGGTAATGGTAAAATCATAGCCCTGATTTCTGTACCATTCCGTATACACGCGGTTCAGCGTAACGGACATAATGGCCAGAATGTTGGCATATATGGCGGCTTCCGGCCAGGTGGAATAAATTTCGCAGGAGGCCACATTTTTAATATAATCCTTGTAGCGCACCCAGTAGTTGGGAGCCGTGGAGTCTGAGGGCACTCCGTCATGGACAATTACATATTCGGGAACAACTACCCGGCTTAATACGATTTCTCCGGTCTCGTCCATGGGCTTAATTTCATCCTCGGGGATTTTCGGCGGATATTCTCCGAAGAGCGTATGGGCCGGTATTACAATCACATCATTTTCGTCTGCGTCGGTAATCAGAGGGTCCATGCGGATAGGCTGCAGGGAGAGTTCCCCTGCAAGGATTTCCGAGCCGGACACGGTAACCGGTTCATAACCCTCGGCATTCACCGTAATATTATATTCGGAATAGGGCTGTTCTGCGGAGGGAGACATCGACAGAGCCGGGTCAGGAGCGGGAAGCTCTATGACGGGAGTCTGACCGGAAGAGTCAGTCGTCCAGGTGCTTATGGGCGATTCGGGGTCTCCTGTGTAAGAGATACTAACAGTGGCGTTTTCCACGGGAACCAGACCTATGGAGGAAATGACGCTGATTTTCAGGGAGCCTTCAAAGGAGCCCGGTGTACTTGCCGGGGCTGGGGCTTCCGTCTGAGCAGCATGCAGATTAAAAACAGGCATAATCAAGCTATGTCCTTTTTTCCTTTATTACCGTAGTATATGCTGAAAAACAAAAAAAGTGTTTATCCGGAACAGGATTCAAAATAATTTTATAAAATGCTTGACGAAATGGCAAATCTGGTGTAACATTGTATTAAGAAGATAATACAACAAATAAAAGATACAGGAAAGGGAGATGCACATGGCATGGAATTTAGATTCCGACAGACCAATTTATGCCCAGCTGGTGGAGCGTATGCAAAGGCAGATTGTGTCGGGAAGTTATGCCCCCGGGGCCAGACTGCCAAGCGTAAGAGAGCTGGCGGCCGTAGCGGCTGTCAATCCTAATACAATGCAGAAGGCATTTGCGGAATTAGAGCGCAGCGGGCTGATTATTACTCAGCGAACCAACGGGCGTACCGTTACGGAGGATACGGAGTTGATAAGCAGTATCAGACAGAACCTGGGAAAGAATCATATGGATGAGTTTCTGGGTAAAATGAAGGAGCTTGGATTCTGCAAGGAGGATATTCTTGCGTTTATTGAAAATTCGTATGAGGGAGAAGCGAAAGAATGAGTGACTTAGTGGAAATTGTGGGCCTGACCAAGTCCTATGATGGCAGGAGCATAGCGGTAAATAATATTTCAATCACACTTCCCAGAGGGAAGATTATCGGTCTTTTAGGACCGAACGGCAGCGGTAAGACGACGCTGATTAAAATGATGAACGGACTGTTAAAGCCTACCCGGGGCAGCATCAGGATTGACGGTAACGAAGTGGGGCCCGAGACGAAGGCCAAAGTGGCATATCTGCCTGACCGGACTTATCTTTCCGGTAACCAGAGAATCAGCGACATTCTGGAATATTTCGGAGATTTTTATGCTGATTTTTCACAGGGAAAGGCTCTGGAGATGCTGAAAAGCCTGAGTATTGATTCGACTGCCAAGCTGAGGACACTGTCTAAGGGAACAAAGGAAAAGGTACAGTTGATTTTGGTTATGAGCAGAGAGGCGGATTTGTACATTCTGGATGAGCCTATTGCGGGAGTAGATCCGGCAGCCAGGGATTATATTCTCCGCACCATTATTAACAATTATAATCCGGAGGCCACGGTGCTTATCTCCACCCATTTGATTTCGGATATTGAGCAGGTATTGGATGAAGTGATTTTCATGCGATACGGACAGCTGGCGTTGTATACCTCTGTGGATAATATCAGGGAAAAACAAGGCAAATCAGTAGATGCTTATTTCAGGGAGGTGTTCAAATGTTAGGGAAATTGATTAAGTATGAGTGGAAGGACGTCTATAAAATAGGGCTTTTGATGCTGAGCATCATTTTCGGAGTAACGCTTATAGGAGTGCTGTACTTTCATACGCCTCTGTGGAATCAGCTCTTTTCGAATCAGGTCAATGAGAATAGTTTCGCAATCCTTACCGGTGCCATGTCGGGGGTCGGCAGTTTACTTCTGTATGTTTTCATGCTGGTGGGCGTTAGCTATGGTATCATGATTTATATCGGCGTGCATTTTTATCGAACCATGTATACGGACCAGGGATATCTGACGCAGACGCTTCCGGTAAAATCCGGTCAGCTGCTGATATCCAAGCTGTTTGTGGGGGGTATCTGGGTCATTCTGGTGGAGCTGGCAATCATTGCTTCGGTGATTGCGCTGGGGGGCGGTATGGTGTCCGGTTTTATGGTGGAATATGGGATGGACTGGGATTTGAGAGCCCTCTTCAGAGAGCTGTACTGGGCGTTTGAGGAAGAAATGGGAATAGGCTTTTTCAGGTATCTGGTCAGTATGATTCTGACCCTGGTCATTGGGCCCTTTATGGGTATGAGCGTACTCTTCGGCGCGATTACGATAGGACAGCTGTCCGGAAAGCATAAGGGAATGATGGGGATTGTGGCTTATTTTGTTCTGGCCTTTGTCAATTCTCTGCTGAGCATGCTGGTAAGTGTGATGATAACCTTCGGCAGCGTTGCGATGAGGACGGTTGTCTCGGAAGAATATTATACTTATAACAGTACCTATGATGCCAGTCTGATTACTTCTGTGGTGATGGGAGTAGTCATGTTTTTTGTAGCGCAGTATATCCTGAAAAATAAGCTGAATATGGATTGATAAGGATGCGAAAGAGCCGCCTGAATGGGCGGCTTTTTCATATTACGTTTTTTCAGAAAGGAATTGCCCTTTGCTCCATAATTTGATATAATTAGCTAAATTGTTTGACGAAAAGTAGGTGAGCGAATGCAGGAGATTATAGAGAGGATGATAGAGGGAAGCTTTGAACAGGTAAGTGGTTCTCTTGATTTTTCATGTACGGAAATCCATATCTCTCTGCAGAAAGGCGGCTGTTATGAGGGGGAGTTTCAGATTCATGCCACGCCGGGATGCTTTACTACGGGGCATATCACTACCTCCGACTTTCGAATGGAATGTCTGACGCCGAATTTTACCGGTACGCTGGCGGATATTGCGTATCGCTTCCACGGGGAACAGCTGGAGGAGGGGGAGGAGATAAAGGGTTCTTTTTATGTGGTCAGCAGTCAGGGCGAATATTATCTGCCCTTTGTGGCGTCTGTAGAACACGGCATACTGGATTCCTCCGTGGGCCCCGTTAAAAATTTATTCCATTTCGCAAATCTGGCGAAAAGTAATTGGAAGGAGGCTTTGCGGCTCTTTTATTCACCGGAGTTTCAAAGCGTTTTTAAGGGCAGCGACAGGAAGCATTACGACAGCTACAGGGGATTAAGCGTATATGCCAATCAGGAGCAGAATATGGAGGAGTTCCTGATTCAGATGAACAAGAAACAGAAGGTTGAGTTTCTGACGGCGGAAGCTTCCATAGAATTAGATATTCTGCCTGCGGGCACAAGCTATGATGTGCTGGAAAGAGAGATTGCTCTCACGCGCAACGGCTGGGGTTATACGGTTTTGAATGTGGAATGTGACGGGGATTTCCTTTTTACGGAAAAGCAGCTGATAACGGAGGATGACTTTTTGGGAAACAGCTGCCGTTTTTCTGTGTATATAGACAGCAGCAGCTGTCGTCAGGGAAGAAATTTCGGACAGGTGTTACTCTATAATTCCTATGGAGCTCTGACCATTCCGATTACGGTAAAGATGGGTGAATCCAATCCGGACGGCGTTAAAAGAATGAAAAAAAAGCGAAACATTGTACAGCTGTCCCGGTATTATCAGGCCTTTCGCATGAAAAAAATCAATACGGTCACCTGGCTGAAGGAGACCGGAGGTCTGGTGGAGAAGCTGCTTGCCATGGATGAGCGGGACGTGGCGGCCAGATTGTTCAAGGCGCAGCTTTTGATTACGGGGGAGCGGTATAAAGAGGCGGACCGGATGCTTGAGCAGGCCGGGGAGTGCATGGGAGAAAAGCCGGATGAGGAGCTGTGGGCGTATTATCTTTATCTGACTACGCTGCTTCGCAGAGAAGAGGCATACGTCAATGAGATAGCCGGGGAAGTAGAGCGAATTTACCGCAGGGAAAAGAAATCCTGGCGAATAGCATGGCTGCTTTTGTATTTGTCGGAGGAATATAATAAATCCGCCGCAGTAAAATGGCAGTTTTTGAAAAAGCAGTTTGAAAACGGCTGCCGCAGTTTTATTATTTACATAGAAGCGCTGGGGCTTTTAAACAGCAATCCCATGCTGCTTCGGAGTCTGGGTAGCTTTGAGCTTCAGGTGCTGCATTACGGAGTGAGACAGGAGGCGCTGCTTGGGGGAGTGGTGGAGCAGCTTTTGTATTTAAGCGGTAAGGTGAGGGAGTATCATTCGCTGTTGTGTAAGATTTTGCAGGGACTTTATCATCAAAAACCGGATTCCGGTCTGCTGCAGGAAATTTGTACCCTGCTTATCAAGGGAGGAAAGACGGGAGAGGATTATTTTGAATGGTATCGCAGAGGGGTGGAGGAGCAGCTTCGCATCACCAATCTGTACGAGTATTTTATGATGAGCCTGGACAGGAGCAGTACTCAGAATCTGCCCAGAGTGGTGCTTCTGTACTTTTCCTATCAGAGTAATCTGGATTATGAGCATATGGCCTTTTTATATGATTATGTACTGGAGCACCGGCAGGAGCTGGGAGAATTGTACGAGAACTATAGGCCCCGTATGGAGCATTTCATAATGGAGCAAATCCGCAGGGAGCATATTAATCTTTACCTGGCTAGGCTCTATACGAAGCTTTTGATACCGGAGACGGTTGGCGAGCAGATAGCAAAACCTCTGTCCAGACTGCTGTTTGCACATTTCCTGAGGGCGGAGGATTTGCGCATGAAAAAGGTTTTGGTATATTATCCCAATTGTGTGAATCCCCGGGAATATTCTCTTGTGGAGGGGCGCTGTTGGCTGCCCCTATACGGAAACGAGTATACCATTGTCTTTGAGGACGCCTGGGGCAATCGATTTGTAAAGAATATTGGGTATACCCTGGAGAAGCTGATGTCTCCCGGCAGGCTTCTTCGTTCGGTGACGCCCTTTGTAAAGGATTCTCCGGAACTGGATTATTATCTCTTTGAGTTGGATAACGGCCTGGATGAGATTACCGCTGAGAGCGTGGAGTGTGCGATGCGGCTGGTAACCTATGAGGAGATGATACCGGAGGTTCGCAGGGAGCTTACCTATCGGTTGCTCCAATATTTTTATGAGACGGATGCTTTGGAGGTTCTGGACGTCTGGCTGGAAAGAATTACTCCGGAGGAGTTCTCCGTGAGCGAGCGCGCAGGAATCCTGAAATATATGGTACTGCGGGGACAGTATGGGAAGGCTTATGACTGGATAGAAGGGTTTGGCCCCTATTTTGTGGAACTGAGCACACTGGTGCGCCTGGTCAGCGCGCTGGTGTCTGAGGATATCATTGAGGAGAGACCGGTGCTTACCGCGGCGGCCGTCTATGTGTTCAGGCGCAGTAAATACAATCATGCTATTTTAGAGTATCTGTGCAGGCATTTTTCGGGTATGTCCAAGGATATGCGCGATATCTGGAAAACCGCTCGGGACTTTGGTGTGGACTGCTATTATCTTTCGGAGAGAATTCTGCTGCAGATGCTGTATACAGGAGCCTTCGTGGGAGAAAAGATGGAAATCTTTCGCTATTATGTATCTCAGGGGGCAAAGCAGGAGGTGGAGACGGCTTTCCTGAACCAGTGCGCATATGATTATTTTGTCAAGGAGAGGGTTACGGACGGTTATGTATTCCGGGAAATTCAGAATATGTACAGGCGGGGGGAACATGTGCAGAAGGTCTGTAAGCTGGCATATCTGAAATTCTATGCGGAGAATCCGGAGGAGCTTGGGGAGCAGAATACGCCGGTGATGCAGGCATGGATTCAGGATATGATGGCCGAGAGAATCCACTTGAATTTTTTTCGGGAGCTTAAGGGGTGCGCAGGATTGATACGGGAGTTGATGGATAAGACGATTATCGAATACAGAGCCCGTCCCGGCAGCAGAGCCAGAATCCATTATATGATAACCCATGATAACGGAGAGGCGCAGGAATACCTCTCGGAATATATGAAGGATGCCTTCGGAGGAGTATGCTATAAGGAATTTGTACTGTTCTTTGGAGAGACGCTGCAGTATTATATTATGGAAGAGTATGATGACAAGGAGCAGCTCACCGAGAGCGGTACGGTGCAGAATAATGATATCGGCATGGACGGTGAGGGCGCAAAATATGATTTAATCAATGATATGGTAATCAGCAAGAATCTGCAGGATTATGATATGCTGGATGAAACGCTGGAGACCTATTATCGCAGGGAATACTATAACGAGCAGCTGTTTGCCTTGCGGTAGATGACACCCGGAGAGGAGGACGGTCATGTTTAAGCAGTTTGGAAATGGCAAGCTCGTTGCGGGCATTGATATCAACGACAGTTTTTTTCAGCTCAGCTATTGTATGACGAACAGTGAGAATGTAGAGACGGTATCCTCCGTGGCAGGGGCGGAGGTCTACAGCATTCCTACGGTACTGTGCAAGCGAAGCGGCGTTAATCAGTGGTATTATGGCAATGAGGCGATACGCTATGCCGGCGAGAATGATAATATATTAATAGATAACCTCCTGAGTCTGGCAATCAGCGGTGAGACGGTGAGAATCGAGGAGGAGGATTTTGAGCCGGAAGCGTTGTTGGCATTGTTCTTGAAGCGGAGTATGGGAGCGTTATCCAAGGCCGTCCCGGACAGGCTGGAGGCATTGATGATTACCTGTGAGAAATTGGATTATCGGGTAATCGAGGTGTTGAATCAGGTGGTGGGCAGGCTGGATTTAAAGACTGACAAGGTGTTTTATCAGAGCCATATGGAGAGCTTTTATGCGTATATGCTCAGGCAGCCTGAGGATTTATGGCTGGCTAAGACCCTGCTCCTTGACTACAGGGATAACAGAATTGTGGTATATCAGATGGAATGTAACAGACGTACCAGGCCGATGGTGGTCTTTATCGGCGAGGAGGAGAGGGCGTTTCCTGCCTATGAGCCGATGCCCGGGGAGGAAGAACTGCGGGCGGAGAAATATGCAAGACTGGACGCGGCTCTTTTAGAGCTTGTACAGGAGGCGCTGCATAATCAGGTGGTCTCGGCGGTATATTTGATTGGAGAGGACTTCCGGGAGGAGTGGATGAAGGAAACCCTGCGCTTTTTGTGTAAGGGCAGACGGGTGTTTCAGGGAAACAATCTTTACAGCAAGGGGGCCTGCTATGGTATGCTGGAGCGCATACAGGAAAGCGAGGCAGGCAAGGAACATGTCTTTCTGGGAAAGGATAAGCTGAAAGCCAATATCGGTATGAATGTACTGCGCCGGGGGGAGGCTTCTTATTATGCGCTGCTGGATGCGGGCGAGAACTGGTTTGAGGCCGAAAAGACGCTGGAGCTTTATATACAGAAAGACAGCTGCCTTGAATTTATCATTACCTCTTTGGTGGGCCGGGGGAACGCTGTAGCCCGGGTTACGCTGGAGGAGCTTGCGGGGGAGGTCAGCCGTCTGCGTCTGCATTTATATCTACAGGATGAGAATTCGCTGATGGTAGAGATTACGGACTTGGGCTTTGGGACATTCAGGGCCTCCCAGGGCAAAGTCTGGAAGGATAAAATTGCTCTTTAGAGCTTTGAAGGAGGATAGAGATGTCCGTCAGTGTATGTGTGGGAAATTATGCAAAGATACCATATAAGATAGCGGGATTGGAGCTTGCCGTGTATTGCATGGAGGAGCTCTGTTATTGTATGAAGGAGAATGCCTTTTTGCTTGATATGACGCTGATGAATGATGAACTGGTGAACTGGATTGGCATAGACTGCGGTCTGAAGGAGCTGGCAGGCAAGCTGTATCCTCTGGTTCACAGGAAGGGCTCTCTTAGCAGCTTTGTCACTATGATTCTGGAATATGTGGGTTTCTATGATGGAGATGTGATTCGCCAGGTAGAACAGGCGCTGAGGAGGGGAACGGGGCTTTCCGGTATTGAGAAGAGGAAAACCCAGATAGATTATCTGGTAAACAGGAAAAAGTATGTGGCGGCTCTCAGAGGCTATGACGCATTGCTTGCCCAGTGGACGGAACTGGAGAGGGAAGGCGGTGAATTGCCGGCGGATAAGGTGCGGGCTTCTCTGCAGCATAATAAGGGAGTGGTTTTTTGCCATCTGATGCTCTATGAGCAGGCGGGGGAGTGTTTCCTGAGAGCCTATCAGCTGACGGGGGATGAGGAGGAATATCTGGCCTATCTGGCGGCGAAGCGTATGAAGCTGAGCGAAAATGATTATATAGCCTTTGCAGCGGAGGATGCGGAGCATTATGAATCCATGCTGGCGCTGGAAAAAAGGATGGAGAGGATTCGGAAGACCTTTGAGGAGCAGGAGGCATACGAAAGGCTCCTTCGGCGCAAGAGATGGAGAGAGGGCAATGAAAAGCAGAGCTATTATGATGATAATGAAAGCCTGGCGAGGGTATTGAAAAACAGTTATAGAGAGTGTGTCTATGACTGACGCAAAGCGGCATCACGGAGGTTGGTATGGGATTTTGGAAGAAGCTGTTTAAGAGGAAAGAAAAAGAGACGCAAACAGAAGCGGAATGGGATCAGATTGTATATGCCAGAGAGAACGTGGATTTTGACGACGAGGAGCAGAGAAGCCGGTATGTGACGAATTGTGTGGAGCAGATTGCGGAGGCCACCCGGGAGACGGAGCTGTTGACCGGAGAATATTCGCTGGTTACCTCGTATCTTATGGACATGGAGGAGGTTGAGGCGCTTCCGGAGGGAGAGAGGGAGGAGCTGGAGAAAATTGCCCGCGCGCTGCTGACGCTGGAGCAGGAGCAGAATCGTTACAACGACAGGAAAAATCGTATGTCGGATACGGACTTTTATGAAATACGGGGCCGGGAGAAGGAGATGGAGGAGGGCATTCTCAAATTAAAGGAGGGGGAGAGGCAAGCCAGTCTGATTAAGCAGGATTTGACGCGGATTGACAGGGAGCGTCACGCTTATGCCTACAGAAGGCAGGAGCTCTCCGCAATACAGGCTAATCTGCGGGGGATGACGGTGATTTTTCTGACCGCCTTGATTATTTGTCTGATGATGCTGGCGGTATTGCAGTTTGCCTTTGAGATGAATACGATGGCGGGATATTTTGTATCTGTGCTGGCGGCGGCGATTGCAATTACGGTGTTGTGCGTAAAGAATATGGACGCCCGTAAGGAGGAGGATAAGCTGATTCGCTCCATCAATAAGCTGATACAGCTGCAGAATAAGGTAAAGATTCGCTATGTGAACAATTCCAAGCTTCTGGATTATCTCTACATCAAGTACAACACGGACAGCGCCTCTAAGCTGGAAAGACTCTGGGAACGCTATAAGCAGGAGAAGGAGGAGCGCAGGCAGTTTTTGGAGACGGAGGAGAAGCTGGATATGTATCAGGAGAGGCTGGTGGCCCAATTATCCAGATACCATATTCGCGACCCTCACCGGTGGATTCATCAGGTGGCAGCTATTCTGGACAGCAGGGAAATGGTGGAGCTTCGCCATGACCTGATTCTGCGCAGACAGGCCTTAAGAGAGCAGCTGGATTATAATAAGGATGTGGCCGAAACGGCACATAAGGAAATTTTAGATATTGTAGACAGTTATCCTCAGTATGCAGTTGAAATCCTTGAAATGGTAGAGCGGTATCAATATGTGTAGGTTGACTTTTGACCCTGCCCATGGTAATATGACACCGTGTACACCGCCGGAGGCTTCAGGGAAGGGAGGCTTTTGCCAGCGCTTCCGTAGCAGACTGGTGTACAGTACAGTTGTATGACTGTCAGAGGAATGGATTCAGAGAAATGAATCCACAGGTTGCAGAAAGGCATGGTTAGGATGATGAAAAAGTTTTTAGCAGTAATGAGTGTAATGGTTCTGGCGTTTTCGGTTCTGGCGGGCTGTGGCGCTTCAAAGGGCAGGACGTTTACCGTGGGTTTTGACGCGGAATTTCCTCCTTATGGTTATCGTGACGACAATGGCGAATATGTGGGCTTTGATTTGGATTTAGCTGCCGAGGTATGTAAGAGAAACGGCTGGGAGCTGGTAAAACAGCCAATCGACTGGGACGGAAAGGATATGGAGCTTTCTTCGGGAGCTATCGACTGTATCTGGAACGGTTTTACCATGAATGGCAGGGAGAACGAATATACATGGTCTCAGCCTTACGTGGATAACAGCCAGGTATTTGTGGTGCCGACCGCTTCCGGTATTGGCTCCAAGGCTGACCTGGCAGGCAAAATTGTGGCTGTACAGAAGGATTCTTCCGCACTGGCCGCATTGAATGACGAAGAGAATGCAGATAATATGGCTCTGAGGGATTCCTTTGCGCAATTGATTGAATATGCGGATTATAATACTGCTTTTATGGATTTGGAGCAGGGAGCCGTAGAGGCGGTTGCCATTGATATCGGCGTTGCGGCTTATCAGATTGAACAGCGGGAGGCCGGCGCCTATGTCATGCTGGAGGAAACGCTGGCGACCGAGCAGTATGGGATAGGTTTTCTGCTGGGCAATGAACAGCTCAGAGACGAGGTGCAAAAGACTTTGGACAAGATGGCTGAGGACGGTACGTTTATGCAGATTGCAGAAAAGTGGGGACTGACGGACAGCGTTTGTCTGGGAAAGTAGTTTGCTTTTGAGGAACGGATGGTACATATGGATTTGACGGCATTTACAAGCGAATTTATTCCCCTGTTTGCCCAGCTGGGGGAGGGCTTTATCATTACGGTGGAAATCTTTTTGTTGACACTGTTGTTTTCCCTGCCGCTGGGTATGGCAGTAGCTTTCGGACGGATGTCCAGGTTAAGGCTTGTCCGCACGATTACCAAGGTATATATCTCGGTTATGCGCGGTACGCCTTTAATGCTGCAGATACTGGTGGTCTATTTCGGACCTTTTTATGTTTTTCATCTCCGCATGGGAGCCGGCTATCGGTTCCCTGCGGTGATTATTGCTTTTGTACTCAATTATGCCGCATACTTTGCGGAAATTTATCGTTCCGGTATCGAGAGTATGCCCGTGGGACAGTACGAGGCGGCGCAGGTACTGGGTTATAGCAGATTTCAGACTTTCTTTAGAATCATATTACCTCAGGTCATCAAGAGGGTGCTTCCACCCATCACAAACGAGACGATTACATTGGTAAAGGATACCTCTCTGGCTTTTACCATTGCCATAGCGGAGATGTTTACCACGGCCAAGCAGATTGCGGCGGCAAACACCAGTATTTTTCCGCTGCTGGGCGCAGGGGTATTTTATTATGTGTTCAATCTGCTCGTGGCGATGTTTATGGAGCGCCTGGAGAAGAAATTAAGCTATTATCGTTAAGGAAGCCCGTGACAGCCCCGGGCGCGGGCAGCTACAGATGCAGACAGCCTCAGATGCAGACGGCCCCAGAAGCGGCTGGGAGAAGGAAAAGAGAAAAGGCAGATGGAAAAACCGGAAATTCTTCTTGAAATGAATCATGTAAAAAAAAGCTTTGACGGTACGGAGGTGCTTTCCGATATCTCTCTTCAGGTGAGGAAGGGGGAAGTGGTGTCCATTATCGGCCCCTCCGGTTCCGGTAAGTCTACGTTGCTACGCTGCGCAACGCTTCTGGAAAAAATGGATGAGGGAGAGCTCATTTATCTGGGAGAACATGCCGTGGAGTCTGTGACGGACAAGCAGGGAAACAGAAGATGCAGTTATGCTTCAAAGGCTGAGCTGAAGCGGATAAGAAAGCATTTCGGTCTGGTATTTCAAAGCTTTCACCTGTTTCCCCATTACACGGTCAGGAAGAATATCGTGGATGCTCCCATTCATGTGGACAAGGTGGGGAAGGAGGAGGCTTATCAAAGGGCCGACAGGCTCCTTAAGCAGTTGGGACTGGAGGATAAGGCGCAGTATTATCCCTATCAGCTGTCCGGCGGCCAGCAGCAAAGAGTATCCATTGCCAGAGCATTGGCGCTGCAGCCTAAGATCCTGTTTTTTGACGAGCCCACCTCAGCGCTGGACCCGGAGCTTACGGTGGAGGTGCTGAAGGTTATCAAGGAGCTGGCGAGGGAGCATATGACCATGATTATCGTTACCCATGAGATGCAGTTTGCCAGAGAGGTATCTGACAGGATAGTCTTTATGGAGCAGGGCGTTGTGGTGCAGGAGGGGACTCCCGGGCAGATATTCGCAACAGAGAATGCCAGAGTAAAGGAATTTATAGGAAAGTTATCCTGAACGGAATAAAATAAATCATATATAAAAAGGCGCAATGATGTGGCGCTTCGGAATGGAGGAAATGATGAAACCGATTAAAGAAGGAAAAGTACGCGAGATTTATGACAATGGGGACAGCCTGATTATGGTGGCGACAGACCGCATCAGCTGCTTTGATGTGATTCTGAACAACATCGTAACGAAAAAGGGAACCGTTTTGACCCAGATGTCGAAGTTCTGGTTTGATATGACAAGCGATTTGATTCCCAATCATATGCTTTCCGTGGATGTAAAGGATATGCCGGAGTTTTTCAGAAAGCCGGAGTTTGACGGAAACAGTATGATGTGTAAGAAGCTTACGATTCTTCCTGTGGAGTGTATTGTACGCGGCTATATTACCGGAAGCGGCTGGGCCAGCTATGTGGAGAACGGCACCGTATGCGGTATCCGCCTGCCGGAGGGCTTAAAGGAATCCGATAAGCTGCCGGAGCCTATTTATACGCCGTCTACCAAGGCGGAGCTGGGCGAGCATGATGAGAATATTTCCTATGAGGCCAGCGTGGCGTATCTGGAGGAGCGCTTCCCGGGCAAGGGCGAGGAATATGCTTCCAGGCTTCGGGATTATAGTATTGCCCTGTATAAAAAATGTGCAGATTATGCTTTGACCAGAGGAATTATCATAGCGGATACCAAGTTTGAGTTCGGATTGGATGAGAAGGGCAATATCGTGCTGGGGGATGAGATGCTGACCCCTGACAGTTCCCGTTTCTGGCCGGCGGAAGGATATGAGCCGGGTCATGGGCAGCCCTCCTTTGACAAGCAGTTCGCGAGAGACTGGTTAAAGGCCAATAAGGCTCACAACTGGACGCTGCCGGAGGAAGTCGTACAAAAGACCATCGAAAAGTATCTCCAGTGCTATGAGCTTCTGACGGGAAAGAAGCTGGAAGTTTAACTATTTGGGTAAGAAATAAAAATTCAGGAATTTACACGATATAAGGTGGCAGCAAAGGGGCTGTAGTTACGGTTGACGGACTCATATACCCTGCTGTCACCTGTAGCGTTTTACAGCATAACTTCCCTTTGCGTGGCTGATGGGTGGCGGGCCCGGGCTTTGATGACAAGAAGCGGGGCCTTTGTCCAAAGGGCAGGCAGACCGTGCCGGGAAGGATGGATATTTATGACAGATACGATTTGGATACAGTCAGATGAGCCGGATGAATTAAGGGAGGAGTGCGGCGTCTTTGGAGCCTATGATTTTGACGGAGGTGACGTTTCCTCCGCAATTTATTACGGCTTACTGGCGCTGCAGCACAGGGGGCAGGAGAGCTGCGGTATCGCCGTCAGCGATACAAGGGGCCCGAAAGGAAGGGTGCTTTCCGGCAAGGATATGGGACTTGTGAACGAGACCTTTCTGCCGGAGGATTTAGAGAAATTAAAGGGAGATATCGGCGTAGGTCATGTAAGGTATTCTACTGCGGGCGGCTCCACCCGGGAAAATGCCCAGCCCTTAGTGCTGCATTATGTGAAGGGAGCTCTGGGACTGGCTCATAACGGAAACCTGATTAATGCCCCCAGGCTTCGGGAAGAGCTGGCCTATACCGGAGCCATCTTTCAGACCACGATTGATTCCGAGGTCATTGCTTACCTTATTGCGAGGGAGCGGTTACATACAAAGAGCGTGGAGGAGGCGGTAGGCCGTGCAATGGGTAGAATACAGGGGGCATATTCTCTGGTCATTATGTCTCCCAGAAAGCTGATTGGGGCCAGGGACCCTTACGGCTTCAGACCCCTGTGTATCGGAAAGAGGGATCATACCTATATGCTGGCCAGCGAAAGCTGTGCGCTGGATACCGTAGGGGCTTCCTTTGTAAGGGACGTGCAGCCGGGGGAAATCGTCACCATATCCCGGGAGAAGGGCATTATTTCGGATATGAGCCATGCACGGAAGGCTGATGAGACGGGCAGGTGTGTATTTGAATATATCTATTTTGCAAGGCCGGATAGTATTTTGGATGATGTGAGCGTCTATCATTCCCGTATCATGGCAGGAAAGTATCTGGCCATGGATTCTCCTGTGGAGGCGGATTTGGTGGTAGGGGTGCCGGAATCCGGCAACTGTGCGGCCATGGGTTATTCCATGCAGTCGGGCATTCCTTATGGGATTGCCTTTATGAAGAATGCTTACGTGGGCCGTACCTTCATCAAGCCGAAGCAGAAAAACCGTGAGAGCAGCGTGCAGGTAAAGCTAAATCCTATCCGGGAGGCGGTAGAGGGCAAGCGGGTGATTATGATAGACGATTCCATTGTACGGGGGACGACCTCTGACCGTATTGTCAGAATGCTTCGGGAGGCAGGCGCCAGAGAGGTACATATGCGCGTCAGTTCTCCGCCTTTTTTGTGGCCCTGTTATTTCGGAACGGATGTGCCGGCAAGAGACCAGCTGATAGCCTGTAACCGTTCCGTGGAGGAGATATGTGAGATGATTGGAAGCGACAGTCTGGCCTATCTGCGTCTGGAGAGGCTGGATGAAATCGTGAATGGGCTGGGTATCTGTAAGGGCTGTTTTACCGGGAAATATCCCATGGAGCCCCCCAGAGAGGATATTCGCGGAGAGTTTGAGCGATAAGAGACGGAGGAGGATATGTTGACGGATTTTGTCAGAGAACAATTATTCCTTGCCAGGGATGAAGCGTATCAGCGGTTTCAGAGCAGGCTGATTCCCAATATACCGGCGCAGACGATTATCGGCGTGAGGACCCCGGAGCTTCGGAGGATGGCCAAAGAACTGGCCGGGAGAGAGGATGTGGAGGAGTTCCTTAAGGATTTGCCTCATGCGTATTTCGAGGAAAATCAGCTTCATGGATTTATTATTTCCGGGATGAAGGATTGGGAGGATTGTATGGAGCGGCTGGAACGCTTTCTGCCATATATTGACAACTGGGCTACCTGCGACCAGACCTCCGTAAAGGTGATGAAGAAGAATCTGCCAAAGGCTCTGGAGCGGATAAAGCCGTGGCTGCAGTCTGAGCACGTTTATACGGTACGTTTCGGTATTGGCTGTCTGATGGAATTTTATCTGGAGGATGCTTTTCAGTCGATATATTTGGATTGGGTTATGGCTGTACAAAATCAGGATTATTATGTTAAAATGATGGTGGCCTGGTATTTTGCTACTGCGCTGGCGAAGCAGTATGAGGCCGCAATACCTTATATAGAGCAGCGCAGACTGGAGGAATGGACGCATAAAAAGACCATTCAGAAGGCCCTGGAGAGTTATCGCATTACCAGGGAGCAAAAGGAGTATCTGCGAACCCTGCGATAACAGGGGTTCGCTTATCGTGGAACTGAGTTCTGAACAATCACGGAACAGGAATATCAAATAAAGGAGAATAGAAATGAGTACAGACAGATATCAGAGTCCCTTATCGGAGCGTTACGCAAGTAAGGAGATGCAGTATATTTTCTCGCCTGACATGAAATTCCGCACCTGGAGAAGGCTGTGGATTGCTCTGGCGGAGACGGAGAAGGAGCTGGGTCTTTCTCAGAATGGCAAGCCTGTCATCACCCAGGAGCAGATTGACGAGCTGAAGGCCCATGCGGAGGATATTAATTATGAGGTGGCAAAGGCCCGTGAGAAGGAGGTGCGCCATGACGTAATGAGCCATGTGTACGCCTATGGTCAACAGTGCCCTAAGGCCGCAGGGATTATTCATTTAGGCGCAACCTCCTGCTATGTGGGGGATAATACGGATATTATTGTGATGACGGAGGCTCTGAGGCTGGTTCGCAAAAAGTTACTGAATGTGATGAAGGAGTTGGCTGATTTTGCGGACAAGTATAAGGCTCAGCCCACGCTGGCATTCACCCATTTCCAGCCGGCGCAGCCTACCACGGTGGGGAAGCGTGCAACCCTCTGGCTCCAGGAGTTCTCCCTGGATTTGGAGGATTTGGATTATGTGCTTTCTACCATGAAGCTTCTGGGCTCTAAGGGCACTACGGGTACGCAGGCCTCCTTCCTGGAGCTTTTTGACGGGAATCAGGAGATAATAGATAAGATAGACCCCATGATTGCGGAGAAAATGGGCTTTCAGGAGTGTTATCCTGTTTCG